>QMWA01000001.1 GCA_003661385.1 Thermoproteota archaeon
CATAATACCAGGAAGAGCAGCAAGGCTCAAGGGAGAGATAGAGGACGCCACAGGATGGGGTGTGATGGTAGGGCCACTAGACTCCTCTGGGATTCCGAAGTACCTAGCTGACAACTGGCCTCCTGAAGAGACCTAGGAGACTCCAAGCAGCTCAAGCAGCATAGTATCTGGCACAAGCCCTACCTTCTCAGCTATTTTTCTTGCTGCTACTACTGAAGGGCTATCTGGTGGCAGCTCAAGTAAAGGCCTCCCCTCTAGGTTAAAGCTGGCTACATTAGGGTCCTGTGGGATAACTCCCCCATATCTCAGTCCCATTTCAAGTGCCTTCCTCCTCACAAGCCCTTCTAGTCCTCTGGGGAACATGTTCCCTATCAGATACATTTCTCTAACGTTTATGTGGACTTCTTCAGCTAGCTCTCTTATCCTCCTCGCTGTCTCGAATCCCATCTTAGATGGATCTGTTACGATCAGCATGATGTCAACGTCTCTGTCTGTTCTTCTACTCAAGTGCTCTAGCCCAGCTTCCATGTCCATCAGTGTGATCTTGTAGTTTGCAGTCAGCTTGTCGAGTATCCTTGTCAGCAAGCTGTTAACAAAGCAGTAGCATCCTTCTCCCTCGGTTCTCCCCATAGCTAGGAGGTCGAATTCATCCCCCTCGACTAGGGTCTCAAAAACCCACGACTCAAGCAGGTCTCCCTTAGAGACGCCTGGAGGGAGCTTATCCGCTTCTATATCTCTCTTAAGCTTGGTTGCTACGTCTCCAACGGTTTTAGCTACCTCCACCCCGAGGACATCTGGCAGGTTTGTAGCTGGGTCAGCATCAACCACCAGGATAGGCCTTTCTCCTCTTTCAAGCAGCACCTTGAGGATGAGCGCTGTCACAGCAGTCTTCCCAACACCACCTTTACCTGAAACCGACACGACGATCTTATCCAAGCTATCACCTGACCTGCCTCAATTCAATGTGTACTTTATCAGAGTACTCTATGTATGCGTAGTTCCCCCAGCTTAGAGGCCCAGGGTTCACGACCATGCTCTCCCCTACCCTGTCTACGCACTTGGATTCGTGTATATGGCCACATAAGCAGATTTTCGGCTTTCTCTCCTCTATAAACCTCCTTATGCTCTTGCTCCCCACGTGCTTTATTCTCATAGCCTTATCACATCTCGTTCCATAAGGAGGGGCATGCGTTACGAGGATGTCTATGTCTCCATGTAACAGTGAAAGCCCCTCTGATATCTCGTTCTCAGATAGCTCAAATGGGGTATGGAAGGGAGACTTGTTTCCTCCGCCAAAGCCCGCTATTCTAGCTCCACTGTACTCTATCACTTTCCCATGCAGGTTAACTGCTTCCTCTAGCTTGTCAACTTGAGCAAGAAGAGGAAGATCCATGTTACCAGGTACAAACATGATACTACCCCACCTCTCCTTTAAGGCTGCCAAGACCTCTCTTGCCTCATCTACTCCCCCTCTATCTGTGAGGTCTCCTGAAATAACTATGAGATCTGCTTCAGCACTGCTATCTGATGCGAGTTTTTTCACTGCAGCCAGGTTGCCATGTATATCTGTCACCCCCACTATCCTCAGCAATCTCCCCCTCCTCAAGCTATCTACTGCTCTGCATACATCTTTAAAGCTAGCTTGCTTGAATCGGACATCCAAGCAGCTAACTTCTGCTACTACCGACATCCTGAAAGCTGCTTGGTATAGCAAAACTTATAAGCCGCCGCCTCAGAGGACAAGTAGCAAAAAAGATAGCAAATTAGGAAAGATGTGGGTGAGAAACCTAGGTAGGCACCTAATACTGGAATTCTATGGATGTCCTAAAGAGCTACTGGATAGTATAGAGTACATAAGGGATGCACTAGTCAAGGCAGCAAAGGAAGCCAATGCTACAGTTCTAAGCAACACATTTCACAAATTTAACCCGCAGGGAATAACAGGTGTTGTCGTCATCTCAGAATCTCATCTATCCATACACACTTGGCCAGAATACGGGTATGCTGCAGTCGACATATTCACATGCGGAGACCACACAGACCCATGGGCTGCATACGAGATTCTAGTAAGAGCTCTTAAGCCAAGAAGGGTTACAGTAACAGAGATGAAAAGAGGAATCTTAACAGAAAGTGAGCTAGCAGCTCTGACTTGACTAACAACTGACATAGGCTGCAGAAGTATAATAAACCCCCAGCTAATACCCAGCTAGATGAAGCCGGTACCCATAGTTTACGATGACTCAATTAAGAAGTATAGCTTCCCTGGTACTCACCCATTCAAGGGAAGCAGGTTTGAGAAGTTCATAAGATACCTAAAAGAGAGCAAGCTAGTCAAAGAGGACCTATGCAAGATAATAGGATTCATAGGTCCTCCTCCATCAGAAGAGGAGCTTCAGCTAGTGCACTCCCCCTTTTATGTAAGGAGAGTTGCAGAGATGTCCAGGTCAGGGATCGGCTTGCTCTCAATAGATACACCAGTCTTTAAAGGTGCTTACGAGGCCTTCCTAAGCATACTTCACTCCACTCTCTCAGCTTACAGAGCTATAGCCTCCGGTGAGGCTGAGGTAGCTGTCGGAATAGGTGGAGGTCTGCACCATGCTGGAAGGAGCTATGGTGAGGGGTTCTGCATATTTAATGATGTAGCCATTGTCGCCAAGTATGCTCAGAAGGAAGGCTTCAAGAAAATCTTCATATTCGACTACGACGCCCACCAGGGGAATGGAACAATGGATATCTTCTATAGCGACCCAACAGTCTTCTACTTAAGTATACACCAAGATCCGCTCACCTTGTACCCTGGAACAGGCTTCGTAGAGCAGGTTGGAGTAGGGGAAGGTGAGGGATACACGTGTAACATACCGCTTCCTCCTGGAGCTGGGAGGAGCTGCTATGAAAGGGCGATCAAAGAGGTTTTTCTCCCGCTAGTGGAGTGCTTCAAGCCAGACCTCATAATATGCAATGGAGGAAGCGACCCCCATTACAATGACCCTCTCACCATGCTAAGCTTAGACCTCAAAGGCTTCTGGCTCATAGGCCGCTCTATAAGAGAAGCAGCAGATGTAGCTGGAGCACCTGCTATCGACTTGATAGCTAGCGGATATGACGAGGAAATCCTGCCGAGAGCATGGACTTGCATAATAGCTGGGATAGTGAGCTTCGAGGAAGAGCCATGCAGCGAGCCGCCTAGAGAGCTACCTGAGGCAGCTTCAGCATTCGAAAACACGCTAAGAGAAGTCAAGCAGGTTATGAAGAGGTACTGGAGCATATAATTGGCTCAAAGAGCACGAGAAGCCTCCTGACGACCTCTCTTCTCCCCTCATCAACCCAGACAACTACAGCTCCAACCCCAGGCTGCCCATAGACCCATGCTCCACCTGGAGGTGTAAAGTATGACACAGGAAACCCTAGCAAATCCTCTTCGCCATCTACTACAACACACACATGCTTGCCAGAGAGAGCTTGCTTAAAGGCCTCCTTTATGGTCCTCCAAGCCTCTCTAGTAATGAGCCCTGCAGGGTTCCTACACCTGTAAGCTATATACCCCTCTGGAATCCTGACCCCAACATTCCTCCTCTCTACCTTCCCATCAATCACAGCAACTCTCGGTCTAATGCCCTCTCTAATCAGCCACCACGTCACGTAGTCTCCGACAGATGAGAGGAAAACCCCCGCAATCTCCTTGAGATCCCTTATAAGGGAGCCCCTAGGCCTCCTGACAGCTTCAGCAAGCCTCCTAGTAGCTCTCAGATCGAACAAAAGCTCGTCGTCATCTAACACCTTCTGGCTCTCAGCTGTCATCTTCAGCACCTAAGTTAGCATAGATGATAAACTGGAACCTTTTTAAGACGAGCCCCCCAGTGACTTAGAGTGTTGAAGTATGTCAAGAGACATCGCCAGCGTGCTATGGGACATCAAGCCAGTAATAAGCCCGAGAATATCCGAGATAGCCGCTGGGAGGAGGGGAAGTGGAGTATGGAGGGTTGCTGACCTCCCAGTCGACAACAGGATATTTCGTGGCCTCAGTGTCCTTGCTGACTCACGTGACAAGAGGCTCAGCATAATACTCACGCTTAGCATAACTCCTGCACTATGGGAGCTCTGGGAGAGCCACCGTGCGAGGCTATTCAAGTCCATAACAAGCAAGCTAAGAGAGCATGGTGTCATGTTCTCAAGGGACCTCTGTAATGTATACGTATACTCAATGCAAAAGGACATAGCTGTGATTACACTAGAGTCCACCTTCTACCACCATGGCCCTCCTCCAGCACACATCAGAATAGCTACTCCAGGCTACAGCAGGTTATCAACCTCCTATGACTGGCTTGAAGAGCAGCTTGAAAGGCTCATCCTACTCGCTGAGATCATAACAGCAGTGATAACTGAGAGGCTAGAGGAAGCCCAGCTCGAGCATGACGTGGAGAAGGGGTGGAGCCAGCTTGAGCTGAGAGCTCACGTCGGTAAGGCTCTGAGAAGGCTATCTGAGCAGAGAGACAAGCACCTAGCATGGATTAGGAGGAGCCTGATCGAGGCGAAAGGCTGGGTTAGTGGCCCAGTTGACATGTGGACTGGCAACCGCCCCTACCCTCCAATAGGCAGGCTTACGTCATTCTTCGATGACCTAGTCTCTGAGACAATGCACTTGGGAATAGAAAGCAGGCCAGTTAAAGCCATAGACCAGATAGCTTACATCCTCTACATGTCCTCCGCCAACATGGAACTCATCCTGAGCAATGCAGAAGTTGTTAAAGCAGCTGAAAAGAACTCATCGTTCTTCAGCGGTCTATCAGGGTACTACCTAATCCTGGCAGACGCCCTAAACAGCATAGAGCCAAGAGGAAGGAGCTTCTCTGAAGCGACTTCAATAGAGTCTGAGGGTGATATGCTTCTACCAGTATCCCCGCATGGAGATACTTGGGTAGATTGGGGCAGCTTCAAGCGTGAGCTGGAGATCAGCAGAGAAAAGCTGATAGAAACATGCCTAGCCCTATCCAGGACCCTAGCTGGGATAGGGGAGAGTATAAGGGAGAAGAAGGAGGCTAGGAGCTGATCTACCACCGGGAGAAGTATAGTTTTAATCACATCTGTTAATAGGGGGAAGTTTGAGAGACTATTTCAAGGATACTAGACCATATTGGCTGACAAACCTGGCTGAGCAGCTTGAAACCCCCACTCTAGTTAGGGTGGACATAAATCAGCCGCTTAAAGGTGATAGAGTTCCGGAGATAACGCTTAGAGCAAGAGTGTACGCATATGTGCTCCAGGTGATGGCAGAGTACGCTGGCCTCGTTGTCCTAGCACATCAAGGGAGGCCTGGTGACAAGGACTTCACAGGCTTAAGAAGCCACTTTGCTCAGCTCAGAAAGCTGCTGCCACTTGACATAGAGGTGGAGTTCATACCATACAGGAAAATGTACTCAAGCGAGACAATAGAGAAGATAAGGAAGCTACGTGAAAAGCAGATAATTCTCCTAGATAACGTGAGGATGTTCGAAGAAGAATTCAGCTTCAACCCTGAGACATCCACCATGGTATCCAGATTCAGAGGCGTGGTAAAGAAGTGTGTCAATGATGCAATGCCAGCGTGGCACAGAGCTCATACAAGCCTGATGGCACTACCTCACATAGCCTACACCTACATCGGGATGAGGTCAGTGTATGAGCTAAAGGTGCTAAGTGACCTTGTCAATGAGGACTGGGAGAACTGTGCCATAGTGATGGGGGGAAAGAAGTTAGAGAAGCTGGAAGTCCTAGAAAGGATCCTAAGAAAAATGGAGGGCTTCACAGGAGGTATACCAGGTCAGCTCATAGCTAGAGCAAAAGGTTATGATCTAGGATCAAGGAATAACGCTTTCCTAGAGAAGATTGCTAGCGTCAAGCAGTTTAAGGCAGCTAAAAGGCTAGCTGAGCTTGGAGTACATCACCCTATAGACTTCACAGTATTCGAGAATGGTGAAGCTGAGAACGTGCCTATAGAGAAAATGAGACACAAAGATGGTCTCATAGTAGACATAGGCGAGGAAACTGTTAGAATGTACTCGCAGCTACTCAGCAAGAAGACCTTCAGAATAAGAGCAGGCCCGCTTGGAATCTACGAGAAGGGATTCCTTAACGGCGTAGAGCTGACGAAGAGAATAATGGGAAGTGGCCTAATATTTCTGGGAGGAGATACTTCCCAAGAAGCCCTTGAAACAGGGATAATAGACCAAATAAGGGACACTGGAGGGAGATTCCTGCTCAGTGGAGGGGCTTTCCTACACGGCCTAGCGGGGCTACCCTATCCGTCAGTTGAAGAGATACTGAAGCAGAAGCCCAGATAGCTACTCTATCTCTATCTCATATCCTGCTGCCTTCTTGGGGAGCCTCACCTCCAACACTCCATTTCTGAATTTAGCTCTAGCCATGTGAGGCCTGACCCTAGCTGGCAGGTAAACGATCTTATAATACTTGCAGGTTATGGTCTCCTCCCCTCTCAGCCCTCTGAACCTAACGATATTCCTGGCTTCAGCTCTAAGCTCGACGGTAGTCTCAGTAGCTCTCAGAGATATGTCCCTCTTATCTACACCAGGGAGGTCAAATGACACAATCACCTCGCTTGGTGTCTCAACGACTTTATGAAGTGGCTCAAGGCACCCAGATGTCCTCTCAGATGTTGTGAAGAACGACTCTAGAGCGGTTTCAACGCTCTCAAAGTAGCTATCGATTATCTTACGTATCCTCTCAAACCACTCCTCCACACTTACCACCCTAGATGAAGTATGACGGCGCAATCTGAGATGCCCCTGTAACAGGGCTTTTCATTGCAGCCACCGTCCTCTTCATAAGCTCCTTCAGCTTTATACGCATTTCCTCTGCCTGCTGAAGCAGAGGCTCAACCTTAATCTCGATAGTCAGATAGCTGGCAAGCACTTTGAGCACCTCGGCTGCTGCACCAGGGTCAGGGTACTCGCCAAAGGCCTCTGCTAGCAGAGCTACTGTGGGCACTCCACGCATTATGGCCTCTCTCACTATCATAGCCTTAACTCCACCTAGTAGCCCCTCTGACATGAACTTCACGCCAGCCTTCTCAAGCTTCTTCTTGTCTACACCGTCCCCGACGATGCAGTAGACCTCTGGCCTCTCTATGTCTATTCTATTAGGTGTGTTGAGTCCTCCGAGTGAAACAACCTGCTCAACTCCCTTATCAGTCCCCCACTCGATGACCGCCTCTGCTACAGGCCTAGCTATCACTGGATGTATCGGTATCTCAGAGATTAAGACGAGGATGTTATCTCCAGCATAAAGCCTAACTGGCTCCAGCACCTCAGAGTTATGTAGCACTATAAACGGAGGGAAAAGTGGTGAGTCTAAGAAGGCAACCTCTTCTAACTGCAGCTCAGAAACCATGTAGCTTGCTGCAATGGCTCCAACGAGCCCAGGATCAGGTACCCCCTCAACCAGCACAGCTCCATCATATCTCTTCTCCTTTTTCTCAACCACCCTAACCTTTCTCTCCATCCAAACCCCAACTTCCCCCTGCTCTAACAATATTAACTTATTCCACCTGTCAGCCTCTAGCTCCCTAGGAGAGTCTTCTCGCATCTCCCTCCATATCTACGACCTCGATGTCACCAGCTTCACTTATCTTAACAAGCCTAGCTCCACTCAAAGGCAGCACCTTGCCAAGGACTTCAAGTAGCTCCTCCAGGCTCTCAGCTTCAACCGTAGCTCCTGAAGCTGCTCTATGCCCCCCTCCTCCAAGGGCCTGAGCTATCTTAGAGCAGTTGAACTCTCCCCTACAACCGAGCATAACCTTCCACCTCCTGCTTGACAGCCTATAGCACAGCGCTACAAGCCTAGCTCCTCTCTTCTCTAAGCTCAGCATAAGCCCTCTATAGGATATCTTCTTGCTCCTACCTCGCTCTACCACGAGCACAGTAATCTCAAGAGGCTCTATCCTCTCAGATAGCTTCTCTGTATTCTCTCTGATTCTCCTATTCGCTTCAATCCAGCCTGCTACCTCCTCAACGGAGAAGGCATCTAGGCCCTTCTCAGCCAGGAGCTTAGCGAGCTTTACTCTCATCTTCGCTGGGCTGCCTTTCACCGCGTCATTAAGTAGCCAGCCCTCAGCGCTCTCTATGCTTGCAGTATCCGTCTCTACCGCTAGCTGCGCCAGCTTCACCGATAAGGAGTCCTCTTCCATGTCTAAGGCCTTAACAGCTAGCACAGCTGCACACGGCGCTCTCGGGTCATGGATGCTCTTCTTAGCTCTAGGAATGTTGCTCTCATGGTGGTCTATCCAGAGGGCAGCTCTCCTAGGGCAAGGCAAGTCCAGCACTACATCCCACTTAACCATGTTTATCAGGCTAAGTCTACCTGCTCTCTGTACTTCATGTGGTGTTGCTAAAGCTAAAACAGCATTTGGATACCTTCTCAAAGCTATTGCAGCTGAAGCTATGCCGTCTCCATCCTCCCCATGAGAAAGGATCCTGGGCTTCCTGAGAACTGGTGCAAACAGCAGCTTAAGCACGCTCTCTACTATCAAGCTACTCTCCTCATGTATCCTAGCTTAATAAGGGTCCTCCTTAAGGCCTTCTCGAGAGGAACTCCTCTTCCTACACCAGGGCAGTCATCCCTGACATAAACATAAACTCCTCTATCTCTGCCAGTAGGGTAGTATGCTAGCTTGTCGCTTTCTCCTCTCAAAGGTCTTCTGGTTATGACAAATGGAAAGCTGACGCAAGCTCTAGGCTTATCCATGTTTATCAAGCAGTAAGACCGCCCATACTGGTCTCTCCTAAGAAATGGACAAGGCTCTCCGGCTCTCTTAAGCCTCCACCCCTTTGGAGTGAGCTCAATATGTATACCATATGCTCTAGAGATCCACTCAGCTTCCCAGCTAGTCAAGTACACGTTGTACTCTACACAGCAGTAAAAGCACCTTAAACAAGTCCAGGCGTCGACTTTCCTCCATGGGATAAGCATCCATATATACCTGCCCTTGCTAATCTATTTAAACTACAACAAGTTGAAGGAGGTCTCAAATTGAAGATCTGCAGGTTCGTTTACAGCCATAGAGAGTCCATAGGCGTAGTTGAAGGGGACTTCATCACAGATATATGTGCGACTGCAAGAAAAGCAGGCCTCCCTCCCCTATCCACCACGGATGCTCTCATGGCATTGGGTCCAGTACTAGAGCTCTACATAAGGGAGCTACAGGCTCAGGCTGGGGCTCCAGTCGAGGTAAAGCTCAGCGAGGTCAAGCTGCTTCCCCCAGTTGAGCCAAGCAAAGTCATCTGCCTGGGCCTAAACTACTGGGATCACGTCGAGGAGCAGAATGCAAAGCCACCTAAAGACATCGTGATATTCCTAAAGCCGCCGACATGCCTAGTAGGCCACATGCACCCTATCGTGAAGCCAAAGCTCACTGAGAAGCTCGACTATGAGGGTGAGCTGGCTGTAGTCATAGGCAAAGAGTGTCGGCATGTAAGCCCAGGTGAAGCATACAAGTACATCTGGGGCTACACCATACTAAACGACATAACTGCCAGAGACATACAGTTCAAGGACAGACAGTGGACCAGAGGTAAAAGCTTCGATACATTCGCTCCAGTAGGCCCACATGTAGTGACCTCGGATGAGATAGAAGACCCATCTGATCTCAGAATCAGGACAAGAGTGAATGGTGAGCTAAGACAGGACTCTACTACAGCGAACATGATATTCAAGATACCTGAAGTAGTTTCAAAGCTCAGTCAGGTCATGACCCTGAAGCCAGGAGATCTGATAGCTACAGGCACACCAGCCGGCGTAGGTGTGTTCATGAAGCCAAGGCCCAAGTTCCTAGAGCCTGGAGACGTTGTCGAGGTTGAAATAGAGAGGATAGGCTTGCTCAAGAATCCCATAGTAGCTGAGGAGTAAGCTGCCATCTTGTAAGCTGTACAGCTTCACTTGTGACAACTTTAAGAGCTTGTTCTAGGTGCCTCAGTTAGAGTGGGAGATTGACAGCGAAACTCTCACAGCCAGTAGACACCAGGATAGCTAAGATAGATAGCAGCTTTGAAGGTAAGCTTGTGAGGCTTAGAGGATGGGTCTATAAGAGGAGAGATATAGGCGGAGCAGCGTTCATAATCCTAAGGGATGGCTCTGGCTTAATTCAGGTAGCATTCAAGAGAGGCTCTCTGCCACCAGAGCAGTATGAAACAGTACGCCGTGTAGGGCTTGAGTCAAGCTGCGAGGTCACTGGCGTAGTCAAGTCGGATCCGAGAGCGCCAGGAGGCCTAGAGGTTCACGCTGTAAGCTTCAGGCTGGTAGGAGACTGCAAAGACTACCCCATAGCGAAAAAGAAGCATGGAGTAGAGTTCCTGCTGGATCACAGGCATCTATGGATCAGGAGCCCGAAGGTAGCTGCTGTCCTCAGAGTCAGAGCTGAGCTGCTTAAGGCTGCGAGGGAGTGGTTTGAGGCACACGACTACATAGAAGTCACTGCCCCAAGCATAGTGACAGCTGCAGTTGAAGGAGGTGCAACACTGTTCGAGCTAGAGTACTTCGGGAGAAAAGCCTATCTGACTCAAAGCTCTCAGTTCTACCTTGAGGCAGCAATATTCTCCCTTGGGAGAGCATACACGATCCAACCCAGCTTCAGGGCAGAAAAATCCAGAACCAGAAGGCACCTCACAGAGTTCACACACATGGAAGGTGAGGCAGCATTCATGGATCTCAATCAGCTGATGATAGAGCTAGAAGACCTAGTATCATACATGTGCAGAGAGGTCGTTGAGAGGAGGAAGAGAGAGTTGGAGGAGCTAGGGAGGAGGTTTACTCCCCCAGAGCCGCCGTTCCCAAGGATATCCTATGACGAGGCTATAGAGATAGCTCAAAGCAAGGGCGTTCCAATAGAGTGGGGAGAAGACCTGTCAACAGAGTCCGAGAGAGCCGTCTCATCAGAGTTTGAGAAGCCTGTGCTAGTACACAGGTACCCTCGCGAGGTCAAAGCATTTTACCACAAGCCAGATCCAGAGAACCCCAAGGTAGTGCTGTGCACAGACATGTTAGCACCAGAAGACACAGGGGAGATAATAGGCGGAGGCCAAAGGATCCACGACTACCAGGAGCTTGTCAAGAGGATAGAGGAGTGTGGCCTAGACGTGGAAGACTACGAGTGGTACTTAGACCTGAGGAGATATGGTAGTGTACCTCACTCAGGGTTCGGCTTAGGTGTCGAGAGGGTAGTGAAGTGGATATGCGGCTTAAGCCACGTCAGAGAAGCAACCCTCATTCCGAGGACACCAGTTAGAGTCTACCCTTAGCTTCAGCTTTCTTCGAAATGCTTTTAACTAGTAGAGGTGTGTAGCCTCCAAGTCTCCCGCAGAGGACAGAGAGGTGAGTAGATGTCTGGTATCCTATTATCCGACAAGATTCTTGAGGAACTGAAGGCAAAAGCCCCGACTGCAAAGGTCTGGAAGATCTTCTATCCAATGAGAGAAGAAGAGCCGATCAAGGTTTCAATAATACCAGGAACCGCAAAGACTCCAATAGAGTTCGAGATAGAGGGCAAGAAGGTCGAGGTAGTAGAGGAGGAGAGGCCGAGAAGAGGTTAGCAGCGGGGGCTATCCCCCACTTCCTATTTTTCCCTCTTCTATAAGCCTAAACAGCTCATCTTGATCTGGTGGGCTCACAATCCCTCGCCTTACATCTACAACTCTGGCCTCACCGGCTGATGTGACCTCACCTACCACAGTGGCATTAATGCCTTTTCCTCTAAGGAGCTTGACTAGTCTGCTACACAATGCTCTAGGCACTGATATCAGCAAAGATCCAGAACCAATCAGCTTCAGCGGGTCAGCTCCGAGTGCACGGCATATCTCAGCTGTCTCAGGCAAGACAGGTACTCTACTCAAGTCTACTCTGATCTCAACACCTGATGCATAAGCCATCTCCCACAGCCCACATAGGATCCCGCCTTCAGTTGGGTCATGCATAGCATTGGCTAAGCCAGCTCTAGAGGCTGAAATCCCTTCCCTTACAACGCTGATCTGGCTTCTGAGCTTAAGCCCTCTTGCAATGGCTTCTCTGCTTACCTCAGCTTCGCTCTTCTCCTCAAGCTCTTTAGCTAGAATGTAAGTCCCCTCTATCCCAGCGTATTTTGTCATGACAATCAAGTCTCCAACCTTGCATGCTGAAGCTGGTGTAGGCTTTGGTCCAGCTAGCATTCCTACCATGAAACCCACTATAACAGGGCTCTTAACAGGTGGAGCAACCTCACTATGCCCTCCAATAACTCCTATCCCAAGCTCTGCTGCAGCCTCCTTCATTCCTCTCACGATATCAGAGAGCTCGCTGACACCAGCTCCCTCTGGGAGGAGTATGCAGTTCAGAAACCACTTTGGCATGAACCCTGAGGCTGCTGTGTCATTAGCGCATACGTGAACGCACAGCCACCCTGCATCCTTCGTTGCTCCAGTTATCGGGTCTGATGTAAGGGAGAGAAGCTTTCCATCGACTTGGATGACTGCGCTATCAAGCCCAATTCCAGGGCCAACTACTACGTCACTAGCCTCTGGTAGGGCTTTTAAGACAAGCTCCTCGAGCTTCTCAGCAGGAAGCTTACCTGCCCGGAGCACCCCAGGTCACAGAGGCCTGAAATCATGCAGCGTTTAAAGGTGAGGGATTGAAGCTAGAAGTGGAGGTTAAGCTGAAGATCAGCAGATCTCACATCCTAGCTCTAATGAAGAGGCGAGGTATAAGGCTGAAGAAGGTGAGGGAGGTAAGCCAGAGGGACATATTCTTTGACTTCAGTGACCTAAGGCTGTTCAAGCGAGGATGCGGCTTAAGAGTTAGAATAGAGCCAAGCAGGGTGGTCTTATGCTATAAGGGGCCGAAGACTAGCATCATGGGGGAGAAAGCCAGAGCAGAAGTAGAGTGGGAGCTTGGAGGAAGAGAAGAGGCTTTTCTCGAGATACTCGAGGGGGTAGGAGTCCAGAATGTGAGCCCACCAGCTTCTCTCAGGGATCTACTGGAGATGCTGAAGGATGCAGGGCTTAAGGAGACAGTTCGCGTAGAGAAGCTAAGAGAAGAGTTCCTGCTGCCAGAGCTAGGGTGCAAGCTATGTATAGACAGAGTAAAGGGGCTAGGAGAGTTTGCTGAGCTAGAAGGCCCAGCATGCATGCGTATCGTCAGAGATCTAGGCCTAGAAAGATACATAGTCAGAGAGACCTATGCTGAAATGGTAGCATCAAGTTTCCTCAAGAGCTTTAGAAAAAGCCTCCACTAAGTCTGGAGTGAACCCCACTAACAGCACTCTCCTAACATTTCTGCTTCCACGCAGAAACTCCACCACCGTGCTGACAATCACAGCAGCTGCCTCCTCGGCTTTAAGCCCACCTACACCAGTACCCATACCAGGAAACGCTATGCTCTCAGCTCCAACATCCTCAGCGACATTAAGGGCTGCTCTAACAGCCCTCTTAACTTTATCGAGAGAGGTTCTTCCAGCTGGCCTCTCCATGGTAGGCGCGTGGACCACATACCTAGCCTTCAGCTTTCCAGCTGTCGTAGCTATAGCAGACCCGACTGGAATGGGCGCCTTCCTCATAGCCTCCTTCTCTATCTCAGCGCCACCCTTCTTCTTGATTGCGTAAGCAACTCCTCCTCCCATTATGCCAAGTGAGTTGGCTGGATTAACTATGGCATCTACATCTGCATCAGTTATGTCGCCTTCCCAGACTTCAATACGCCCTCCCTCTAGATCTCTTCCAAGAATGAACCTCACTACACCACCCCTTATCCCAGCGCCCAGCTTGTTTTTAGCTTCTAATGCTCTTATTTAACAAGACCTCTGCCCAAGGGTTGTCGTCGAATACAGAGCTGTTAACAGCTGGAGCCCACCTGCTAGCCTCCCAACCTACTGCGGCAACTCCACTTAGCCTGTCCAACACTTCATTAAGCTTGCATCTAATCTCATGCACCTCATGGATGAGCTTCTCCTGCATATCTATCTGCTTCATCAGCATCCTAGCTAGCGTCCTGATCTCCCTTGCAAGCTTGCCTGAAGAGCTTCTTCCAGAGGAGCCGTCTTCAACTCCAAGCAGATAAGCTCTAGCTATGATGTCAGCTACCATGTCAGAGAACCTGCTGTCCTTTAGGCTCTCCTTCAAAGCCTTTACATGCTTTTCTTTACTCGACCTCTTGCGTGCTGGCAAGGAGCCCCCAACTGATATTCAGCTGCTTATAGGGCTTTCTGTCAGAAAAGAAGGGGGTACCTGAGAGTATTACCGAATATGCTTCACTGTGCTACTGAAGCAGGCTATATCCCCCTTGAACTCTACTTGCTCTCGCTTTTACCCCCAGCTACTGCTTTCTCAGCTAGCCCAGCTATGGGCTTTATCAAGCTAGTGAACTCTAGTGGCAGCACTATCTTTGTAGCTGGGCTGGCAGCTATCGCTTTAAGGGCTTCAAGGTACTGCAGGCTCAGCGTCTTGGGGTCTATCTCTCTGGCAACCTCGAATACTGTCTTTAAGGCTATAGCATAGCCCTCTGCTTTGAGGATTGCTGCCTGCCTTTCTCCCTCTGCTTTGAGGATTGCTGCCTGCTTTTCCCCCTCTGCCACTCTAATTGCTGCCTCCTTCTTACCTTCAGCCTCCGTTACCATAGCTCTCCTAGTTCTCTCAGCTGCCATCTGCTTAATCATAGCTTCCTGCACATCTGTTGGAGGCTTTATCTCCCTTATCTCGACGCTAGTGACTTTAACTCCCCACCTCTCAGTGACTTCATCAAGCTTCGTCCTCAGAATCTGGTTTATCCTATCCCTTTGTGCCAGTGTCTCATCTAGGGTGATATCTCCGACGACAGCTCTCAAGGTGGTTGTAGCAAGCCCGAGTGCAGCAGCCTTAAAGTCCTGGACATTTATCACAGAGGCCTTTGGGTCTATAACCTTGTAGTAGACTAGGAAGTCTATGTCAGTTGGCGCGTTGTCTTTCGTTATGCATGTCTGATGTGGGACTGAGAAGAAGCCCTCTCTTAAGTCCACTTCAATAGGCCTATCTATGATCGGTATCAGGAACACTATACCAGGGCCTTTTACACCAAAGAACCTGCCAAGCCTGAATACCACGATCCTCCTGTACTCTGGGACTATCTTAATTGCCTGGGAGAGCAGCCAGAGCAGGAAGAACACTACTATCAGTAGAGTTATCAGAGTGATTGGATCTACAGTAGGCAACTGCATGCTACCCCTCCCTCAGCTACAGCGCTCAGTTAATAAGCATTTCACTGCTATTGAACTTTCTCGACTATTAGTGTAAGCCCCTCTACCCCGACCACCCTCACTCTTTCACCTGACCTTATGGTAACTGGCCTCTTAGCCTTAGCACTCCATAGCTCTGCCTCGACAAGGACCACCCCAGTCTTATATGGCTCTATATCCTCTCTTACCTCCCCTTCTTTGCCTAGAAGCTGAGCCTTATAGTCAAGGAGCTTCTCTTTCTTCAATAGAACCTGCCTTATCTTATGCATGTAGAAGCCAACTACCCCAGCGAAGAAGAAGCTCAGCAGGCTCACGGCCACAAGAGAAGACCTGGGTTTAAGCAGAGGCTGCCCACTGTACAGCAGCAGCAGGCCCAGACAGGCTAGCCCAACTCCAACGAGCGCATTTATCCCATGCCCGGTTTTGAGCTCAAAGAGCATTGTTATAACCCCTATTAGGGCTAGGAGCGCCGGAACTACCCCACCGCTCACTATTCCCAGCCCATATATGCCAAGGAGTATCAGTGTCAGCCCAACTCCCTCACCGATGAAGGTTGGGTGAGTTAACCCAACCAGTAGTATGAGCCCACCTAGCACTGTAAGAATCCAAGCTGTAATCGGGTTTCCCACAAGTGATAGTAGAGTAGACTTAGCATCAGGCCTTATGTACAGGATGCGGTCTACTGTTATGTTCAGTGCCTTAAGCAGCTCATGGGTATCTGAGGCAACCAGGTCTATCACCCCACTCTTGGCAGCTTCCTCTGATGTCATCACAAGGTTCTCCTTGACCATCAAGGATAGTGCAGTCCTGTTTCTCCCTCTAGCGTTTGCTATGCTCTCCATCCACTTTTCCATTGCATTGACTACCTTGGGGTCTGGTGGCCTAGGCTCACATGCCCCAACTATCGTATCTGGGGCCATCGCAGCGTACTTTGTAGAGAGGAGGATGTATGCTCCAGCAGACAGAGCTCTACCCTGAGGGGGGACGTAACCGATCGTAAGCATCCCAGATCCAACTATACTGTTGACTATCCTCCTAGTGGGGTCTAGGATGCCTCCATCAGTATCAACCAAGAGGACTACAGCTTCAGCTCCGCTCTCAGCTGCTGACCTCAAGGTCCTCTCGACAAGGTCTGCTTTACCGAGGTCTATCATCCCAGTTAGCTCGATAACCACAGCGATTCTCTCCTCGCAGCTCAAAAGGCTGACTCGAAGCATGCTTAGAGCCACTAGCACTAGCACCCAGCTTCTCCTGATGCACACCACCTGTCGTAGATGCCTTAGCAAGGTTCATAAACGTTACAGGCTACGTTGCCTAGCTTGGATCCAAGACGTCAGCTTATCAGAGAGATATTAAAGGCGCTCAAAGCCACCACTAAGTCTCCAGTAATAGAAAAGGGCAGCATGCAGCTGTCAGTTCCCATGTTGGTTGACACCGGAGTAGCAAGAGATAGAGGAGAGTTCATAGAAGTAGATAGGCCGAGAGCTCTACTAGAGTACTTGAGGGCTGGAGGAACCTACTGGGAGGTAGCTCACTTGGTGACTTGGCGTGACTTCGAGCAGTTCACCTCGCTAGCACTAGAGGCCTTCGGCTACAGCGTGATAAGAGACTACCGGTTCAAGTTCAGAGGGAAAAGACATCAGATAGATGTGATAGGGTTCAAGCCAGGTACCGTGGTCTGCTTTGAGTGCAAAATGCTTAGGAAAAGGATGTCTAGCGTAGCCAGGGCAGCTAAGCTACACGCTGACAGAGTCCGAAAGCTGTGTTTAGCAAAGCCCAGCTGGCTCCCGAGCTCGTCGAGAGTGTACCCCGTGATCGTAACTGTGCTAGAGTACAGGGAGAAGGCTGTGGATGGCGTCCCAGTTGTGCCCTTCTACATGCTGAACAGCTTCCTCATGGACATCGAGTATGCCCCTATACCTGGCGCTGTATTCTTCACCACATAGCTAGTGCTTCCCAGAGCACGGCAGCGGGTAACTTTATTAGTAACTCGCTCTCCCAGCAGCTAACTTATATTAAAAGGGTGGGGTTAAGCTTGGAGGTGAAGATATACCTCCCTCTTTCAAGCCCTACTGTCGGTGCTATAGGCAAAACAGGCTTATGGCGTGTCTTTAAGCCAGTCATAGACCAGGAGAAGTGCACGAAGTGCCTACAGTGCTGGCTCTTCTGCCCAGATGCCTCGATAAAGAGGGCTGAAGACGACTCCGTATCAGTGGACTACGAGTACTGCAAGGGCTGTGGGATATGCTCAGATGTCTGCCCAGTTGGAGCCATAGAAATGGTCAAGGAGGGTTAACATGGGAGAGTGGAAGATCATAACTGGTAACCGAGCTGCAGCTGAGGCAGCTAAGCTAGCTAGAGTACAGGTTGTCGCAGCCTACCCGATAACACCACAGACCACAATAGTAGAGTACATAGCTCACATGGTCGAGTCAGGTGAGCTAGATGCCAAGTACATCAGAGTCGAGTCAGAGCATAGCGCTATGGCAGCGTGCATAGGAGCAGCTTCAGTGGGCGCAAGAGCCTTCACAGCAACCTCCAGCCATGGCCTGCTGCTCATGCACGAGATGCTGCACTGGGCAGTCGGAGCAAGGCTTCCCATAGTCATGGCTGTTGTAAACAGGTCTTTAGGCCCGCCATGGAACATACACTCAGAGCATCAGGATGCTATTTCGCAAAGGGACACAGGATGGCTTATATCCTTTGCATCAGACCCACAGGAGGTGCTAGATAGCATAATAATACTCTACAAGGTATGTGAGACGCATGGAGTATATCTACCTGGATTCGTGTCGTTAGATGCCTTCGTACTCAGCCACACCTCGATGCCTGTTGACATCCCACCACAAGAGGACGTAGACAGGTTCCTCCCCCCATACAAGCCAAGACATTACCTAATAGACGTAGAAAACCCCAAGACCTACGGAAACATAGCCTTCCCAGACAGGTACATGGAGCTGAGGTGGAGCATCCAGAGGGGACAGGAGCTTGCAGCCCAGAAGATCAAGGAGTACACCCGAGAGTACGCTAAGGCCTTCGGCAGAGACTACCAGGGGCTTGTCGAGCACTACAAGACAGAAGACGCCAGGCACTTGCTTGTGACGGCAGGCGCCATGGCTTCCGAAGCCCGGATTGCAGTAGATAAGCTGAGAGATGAGGGGGTGAAGGCTGGCCTCCTCAAGATAAGGTTCTATAGGCCCTTCCCAAGGGAGGACATAGAGAAAGTTGTTGAAGACATCGAGTCTATAACCGTAATAGACAGGAACATCTCATTTGGGATGGGGGGAGCTATGGCGACAGACCTGACTGCTGTCCTCTACGACATGGGTAAGAGCATAACACTAGGCAGGTTTATAGCCGGCTTAGGAGGGAGAGACGTGACATTTGAGCACATGGCTCAAATGGTCAAGCACACACTTAAAGCCCACCACTCAGGTGAAAAGCTGCCTCCCGCAGTCTGGTTTGGGTTAAGAGAGTGGTAGCATGATGACTGTAAAGAAGCTTTCGAGAGAAGAGCTTCTCCTACCTGGACATGCAGCCTGCCCTGGATGCGGTGCGATGATAGCTCTGAGAACAATGCTGAAGACGCTAGGCAGGAGAACAATCTTAGTGATCCCAGCATGCTGCACCTCAGTAATACAAGCCCTTGTACCGAAGACCAGCATAGGAGTCCCTGTGCTCAACATAGCCTTCGCTGCATCTGGTGCTGCTGCAAGCGGGGTAGTAGAGGCGCTAGAGAAGCTGAGGAGGAAGGACATAAACGTCGTGGTGTGGGCTGGCGATGGTGGGACAGCAGACATAGGAATACAGGCCCTATCAGGTGCAGCTGAAAGGAAGAACAATATCATATACATATGCTATGACAACGAAGCCTACATGAATACAGGAATACAGCGCTCTGGAGCAACACCATACGGAGCCTGGACTACAACGACCCCGATCAAGGGGAAGACAGAGTTCAAGAAGGACATGCCCATGATAATGGCAGCTCACGGCATCCCATACGTGGCTACAGCATCAGCTGGCTTCCCACTGGACTTCGCGAACAAGCTGCTCAAGGCGTCTAAGCTAAAGGGCTTGAAGTACATACACTTGCTGGCACCATGCCCAACAGGCTGGAGATATGACAGCAAGCTTACAGTCAGGCTTGGGAGGCTAGCTGTATGGACATGGATGTGGCCTCTATTCGAGGTAGAGCATGGGGTCTTCAAGCTCACATTGAAGCCGAAGCCTAGGCCTGTCAAGGAGTTCCTAGAGCCGCAAGGCAGGTTCAGGAGGATGACTCCAGAGGAAATTGAGCTCCTACAGAAGTGGGTAGACCAGAGAAGGGAGCTGCTGCTTAAAATGGATGGAGCTAGGCTCTTCCCTCAGGCTTGAGCCTCAAGTATACACGTCACGTCCCCCCCAAGCCTGGTACACATAATCTAAGACGCCTCTCTCATGCGCGTAGAGGAGGAGCAAGTCGACCTCGCTTACAGTGTGCTCTGGCAGGTTATACCTCTTCCTAAGCATCCTAATCAACTCATCAATGGTCAAAATCACCATCCCACCATAGAACTCCATGTCCTCCACAGCTTGCCTCAGGCAAAGGTCTCTGAGGGCAGCTAAAGTCTCAGGGGTCACTGGATATCTGGATCTCAAGTCTGAGAGCAGCTTCAGGAGCTCCTCCCTCCTCCTCTTAACCCTAGCCATATAGCTCAGCAGCAAAGCTCCTCCACCTGCAGCTCCGATTACAGCTGCAAGCAGCAGCACAGGCCCGTAGTTGAGGATGAACTCCACTTTCCTAAGCCTGGTAGCAGCCTCCTCTACATCCCCTCTAGCTATAGCGTCCTCTGCCTGCTTCAGCTCTTCCTCCAGGTACCCTCTGAAGGGCTTAAGAAGAGGGTTCATGTCCTTAAGCCTCTCTCTCACTCCATTTAGCTTGTTATGTATCCCTAGGAGGCTGGAGACAGCGAACCCCCACTTTCTGAACTCTGGTGCCAGGTCCTTGCCTGCTGCTATGCTCAGATAGTAGACGAGGTTATCTATTGTTTTAAGCCTAGTCCCTGAGCTAGTGAGCTCCTTAAAGAACCTGGAGTAGAACTCCAGCCCACCATACTCGTCTCCAAGCGTCTTCACTATGTAGAGGCTTGCAGTATAGTAGAGGCCTGGGTTTGGAGAGGGATTCCAAGGCTTCCATGCTGAGAGGAAGCTCAGGTCGTTGCCAGCTCTCTCAAGGTACCTGATGAACCTGGATAGGTCCTTATAGGAATCTTCCCTCACCTCTGGGAAACCATGCTTTGCTGCAAGTTCGCTGCTAATGTACTCAGCCATTCCCTCATGGAACCACAGGAGCTCAACGTCGACTCCAGCCTTGTCGAGGTAGTGATGTGTGAGCTCGTGAAGAGCTACTGCTTCAATCATCCCTCTTATCATCCTCACTGTCACGAGGTTTATGCTGATGTCTCCTAGCCCACCTGAGGGCGTATACGGCGTGTAGCCCAGTGTGGTAAGGAACTCCTCTAGCGTGGAGGGGACATAGAAGTGGAATGTGACGTTCTCTAGCTTGACATGAGTTATGCTCTCAAAGTCAGCTATAGCCTTCTCATATATGTCCAGAACTCTCCTAGCTATGCTCACATACCTCTCTGGTGTCTCGAAGACAGCTCTCCCATTTACCCCCTTTATCATCTTGAAGGTAGCTGGCCTGGTCTTGAAGCTTATGAATATCCTCCCGTCTTCTGAGAGCCTGTTGTAGTAGAGAACCAGCCACCCTTCCTTACGCGTGCTGCTGGAATATGATGGCCTGCTGCTGACCTCCTTGACTGTAGGGGGCAGCTCAACATACCCCCTCCATCTACATCCTTTCTCGAATGTTATCTGGGTTGAGAAGAACACCCCATCTGGCTCAACTATCAGAGCACCATACTCGTATCTAAATTCACTTCTCATGACGAAAGAGCCTCCCCGGGAGGTGTATTCAAATGTCAGGTTGCTATAGAATATGTACTCGTCTCCAGATGATGTTATAGCTCTGCCAATAGACTTGTGCAGCAGTTTACCCTTCATGATCTCAAGCGTGTAGTTCTGGAACTTAGGAACCAGAAGCCAGCTTTCTCCACGTGGTAGCGTAGACCTGAAGGTTACAGTGACCTCCATGGTGCCATTGCTATACACCCTATATCTGTATACGTACTCCTCCCCTACCTGAGGGCTCACATACCCGGTTGGAGCAAGCAGTACCAGGCTTATGGCGATTAGCACCACAGTACACTTTCTTTCCAAGAGGTTCCCTAGTAGCGGTAGCCTAGCTCATATTTTAAGTTGAAGCTTAGAGCATGGGGGTTTCATGATACTCCTCAAGAACGCCATAGTAGTGACTCAGGATGCTGAGAGGAGGGTGCTCCCAGGATACGATGTCTTAATAGACCACGGGAGGATAGCAGATGTTGCCCGCGGACTGCATCCAGAGGGATGTGAGGTCATAGATGTCTCAGGGTGCATAGTTGCTCCAGGGCTGATCAACACGCACACCCACATCGCAATGACCTTCCTCCGTGGGATAGCTGACGACATGCCTCTCAGAAAGTGGCTTGAAGAGAAGATATGGCCTCTGGAGGCGAAGCTCACAAGAGAAGACGTATACAGGTTCTCAAAGCTTGGGATAGCAGAGTCCCTGCTTTCAGGGGTCACATGCTTCGTGGACATGTACTTTTATCCTGAGGAGGTGGCTAAAGCCGCTGAGGAGCTAGGTAGCCGAGCTGTAGTCTGTGGACCGATAGTAGACTTCCCAACATGCTACTCAAAGGGTCCTGACCACGCTCTGAGGCTAGCTGAAGACCTCATAAAAATGTACTCCAGCTCTGAGCTCATAAAGCCTGCTGTAGGCCCACATGCCCCCTACACCTGCTCCAAAGAGACTCTCATGGCATCAAGCAAGCTAGCCAGAGAGCATGGTGTAATGCTCCACATACACCTATCAGAAACCAAAGACGAGGTCGAGGAAATCAAGCAGAAGCATAACGCGACACCAACAGGCTACCTGGAGTCAATAGGGTTCTTCGAGGGCAACAGGGTGAACGCTGCTCACTGCGTGTGGCTTACAGAGGAGGACATGGACATAATAGCCAGCAGAGAGGTCTACGTGTCACATAACCCAGTCAGCAACATGAAGCTAGCATCAGGTATAGCTCCAGTCTCCAAGCTGATCAAGAAGGGAGCTCACGTGACCCTTGGAACAGATGGCCCAGCAAGCAACAACATCCTAGACATGTTCCAGGCGATGAAGATGGCATGCCTCCTCCAGAAGCTGGCATCAGGTGATCCAACAGCTCTAACAGCTCAGCAAGCTCTAGACATGGCTACCATAGAGGCAGCTAAGTCGATAGGCTTGGGCTACGAGCTAGGATCCATAGAGCCAGGCAAGCAAGCTGACATCATCGTAGTAGACTTCGAGAAGCCTCACCTTAAGCCGCTGTACAACCCAGTATCCCATCTAGTCTACGCAGCGAGGGCAGGTGATGTCAAGATGGTCCTTGTGAGAGGCGAACTCTTGGTACAAGATGGGAAGCTCACAAGAGCTGATCTCCGTGATGTAATTCGTGAAGCTGAGTATGCTGCTAAGAGAATAGTAGGAGATGTCTCTTGAGCTTGATGTCAATAAGGCCACCATACTTCGTTCCTGTTGTAGCCTCAGTGTCCTTAGCCTACATAGTCAGCATAGCAACACTGGAGGTGAAGCCAGCTCACCCAATGCCTATCTCAGTAAGCTTAGGTGTATCTATAGCGTCAGTCACGTCAGCTGCTCTAGCTGCACTACTCATCGCATTTCTGATAAGGATAGGGAGGCTGCATGTCGTGAAGGCTATCCTAGCATTTGCAATGGCATATACGTCAGTGGTTTCGTCTGCTATGCTAGCAAGTAGAGCTGCACCCCAGCTTCCATTTCCAGTAGTAGCTGCCGTAGGCATTCTGATAGCTTTGGCCTCCCTGAACACAGGCATAGTCGGCCTAACAGGCCAGGTGGCTCTTTCAGCCATATTCTCCAATGCGATAATCTCCACGTTCGGTGTGAAGCTTCCGATAGCGCTCTTAGCCTTCCTATCTATCTATGACCTCTGGTCCGTATACCGGGGCCCAATCAGGAAGCTCATAAGGGAGGTTGAAAGAGCATATCAGGGAAGCCCTAGGAGGGAGGCTAGCAGAAGCAAGGCTCCAAGCTTTGCTCCAATGGTGATAGAGGTCAAGGAGGGCTTTATAGGCTTTGGAGATATGATCTCGTATGCTCTGGCTTCATCTGTAGCTGGCAGAATATGCCCAACTCTTCTATCAATTGCTCCTCTAGGGGCTTTACTCGCCGGAGTATACCTGAGCTTCAAGATTGCAGCGAAACTCAAGCATATACCCGGCCTCCCTATACCCATCTCCTTATGGGCTGCTACAGCAGCCATAGTCAGGCTTCTGGCATAAACTTCTTAACCCGACAGCAGCTATAAGGTCAGGGGGATGAGGAGAATTGGCAAGAGGCCTAGCTTATGGCCTCAAGAGGGTCAGCTGACCCCCACCAGAGGTGATGACCTTGGAGTTCAAGCTGGATTGGCGTGATAACACGAAGCTCAGGAAGTTGTGTGAGTTCCTAGAGAGCAGCTCCTTCGTCAACGCGCTATGGAAGCAATCTAACATAGTGGCAGTTGGGAGGTTAAAGT
Source organism: Thermoproteota archaeon (assembly GCA_003661385.1). Lineage (GTDB taxonomy): Archaea > Korarchaeota > Korarchaeia > B14-G2 > B14-G2 > B14-G2. The sequence goes on from QMWA01000001.1 coordinate 23,905, forward strand.
ACACAGACCATGGCCCAGTGCACGCGAAGATAGTAGCAAAGCGGAGCTTAGAGATCATAAGGCTGCTCTATAAGGGAGGTGTGAAGCCAACCATGGTCACAGCTCATGGAATGGGCTTCCATGACTCAGAGTTGGTAGTCGTAGCTGCATCTGCTCTGCATGACATCGGCCATGTTGTACACAGGCATGACCATGAAATACATGCGATACCATTTGCCATGAAGATCCTTGATGAGGTTCTCCCGTCGATATACAGCGGAGAAGAGTACCCAATAGTCCTCAGTGAGATCCTGCATGCAATATACTGCCATGACGCTATGACACCGCCTCTAACAGTGGAAGCTGGGGTGGTTTCCATAGCAGATGCCCTTGATATGGAGCAGGGTAGGGCTAGAATCCCCTTCTCGATTGGCAAGGTGGACATACACAGCGTTTCAGCTCTCTCAGTGGAGAGGGTCATTGTGACAGAGGGAAGAGAGAGGCCGGTCATGATAATAGTCAAGATGAGGGATCCATCAGGGATCTTCCAGCTAGACCAGCTGCTAAGGAGGAGAATAGAGAACTCAGGGCTAAAAGACCACATATACGTGCGGGGAGAAATAGAGGTGACAGGCGAGCCACCACTGAAGATGTTTGAGATGAAGCTCTAGCTTGAGGCTCAGAATCAAGCCTGAACTGTACAGCCTAGAGCTAACCTTCTACCCATCATTCCTCTCATCGCTATACGAGAGACGTGGAGGCTGGCTGGTCAAGATAGCTGGGGTACATAAGGGCCTTGCGCTAAGGCAGCTCCCAGATGGCACCCTAGAGGCTAAGCTGCCCCTTGGCCTGGATACGCCTATAGAGGCCGTATTAGAGCAGACAGGGCTATGGCATAAGCCATTTGAGTACAAGCTGCATCAGCTAGCTGAGCCCTTGAGAAGCTACGCTGAAGCTCTAGCAGAAGGCCTTCCTGGCCTTAGAATCCCGGTTTCGCCAAGAGACTTACAGCAGATAACCGTTGCTGTCTTGCTATCTAAGAGGACAGACTACCACAGGTTCACCCTCAAGTGGTGTAAGAGGATATGGCTAGAGATTGGTGAGACATGGAACCTAATAACGTCATCAGCATCTCTCAGCGGAGTAGGGTCAAGCTATCAGATAGAAGAGATGAGGAAGTCTCTCTCATGCCTCCTGAAGCTTCAGCCCATGCTTGAAGCTCTAGCAGTAGAAGGGAAGGCATCTCCCATGAGAAAGCTTCTCATGTCATGTTGGGGCATAGGCCCAAAGACTGCAGACGCCATAGCCCTATGTACAACCCGATGTACATCCGTATATCCATGTGACACAAACCTCATGAGAGTGCTAACAAGGGTAGGACTACTGTCAAGCTTGCACTCTCCTCCAGAGAAAGCCTACTGCCTGAAGTACACGTGCCAAAGCTGCCCCAAAGAGAGCTGCACAGTGAAGGCGCTCAAAGCTGGAGAGCTCGGCGGCTGGCTCCAGTCACTAACATATGTGGTAGGGAAGGTGTACTGTAGGCCTCTAAGGCCGCGCTGCTCGAGCTGCCCCGTGCAAGCTGTCTGTTCTAGCTTCTCACAGCCTTTTCGACGGCATTCTTGAGCGCTGGGATCACCTTATAGAGGTCTCCTACTATCCCGTAGTCAGCTACCTTGAATATCGGTGCTTCAGGGTCCTTGTTTATAGCGACTATGATCTTCGAGTCTCTTATGCCAGCAATGTGCTGCAGGGCTCCTGATATCCCAACTGCAATGTAGAGATCTGGCTTCACTTTCACTCCAGATAGCCCTATCCACTGTGGGAACCAGCCTCTATCTGCCGCTACAGGCCTACTGCACCCGACCTCACCGCCTAGCAGCTCAGCTAGCTCTCTAAGCATCTCGAGATCCTGCTTTGCCTTCACTCCCCTGCCAGCTGACACAATGACTCTAGCCTCATCTAGCTTAGCTCTAGCTACCTCCTTCTTCCTCACCTCGACAACCTTGACCCTAGGCCCCGGAAGCTCCAGAGAAACCTGCTCAACGCTGCCCTTTTCAGCTGCCTTCTCTGCTGCCTCAAACTTCCTAGGTGGAATGGTCACTACGAGTGGCAGAGGAGACACCATAGTGGCTATAGCTACTCCGCCATACGCAGACCTCTTAGCGTATATCATGTCATCCTTGTAGCTGAGCTCGATGCAATCCGTTACACAGCCTGCATCGAGCTTTGTCGCCAGCCTCGGAGCAAGCTCCTTACCCCTCTTAGTTCCTCCCACCAAGACTAAAGTCGGCTCACTGCCTACTAGCTTAGCTAAGGCTTTAGCGTAAACCTCTGCATCAAATTGCTCAAAAACAGCTCCCGATACCGCTACCGCCTTGTCGACTCCGTGCTCAGCCAGCTCCTCAGCTCTCTTCAGGGCGTCAGCTCCTAGAGAAGCCGATACAAGGCTCCATCCAGTGGCCTGCTTGAGCTGGAGGCCAGCTCTAACTAGCTCTAAGGCTACAGACTGAACCTCAGAGTAAACCCATATGCTAGGCATGCTATCACCTCAACACTCCCTCCTGGAGAAGGTACTTCACAAGCTCCTCAGCAGCCTCCTCAGCAGGCTTCTCCTCGATTATCACGCCTTTCCTCTTGACCTCAGGCGCATAGACGTCCGCTACCTTGACTTTAGACCCCTTCTCCCCAACCACGTCTGCACCGACCTCTAGGTCGCCTGCTCCCCAGTACACTATAGGCTTCTTAGATGCTCTTAGTATATCCCTCAGCGATGGGAGTCTTGGCTCATTTATCTCTCTCGTGACTGTAACTACAGCTGGCAGCTCCACCTCAACGACCTCATACTCCTCCTCTAGGTCCCTCTCAGCAGTGAGCTTCTCTCCCTCAACGCTGAGCTTCCTGACATAGGTTACCTGAGGTAGGTCTAGTAGCTCAGCTAGCCTAGGGCCCACCTGGGCTGAGAGCCCGTCCAGGGCCATTTCACCACACAGGATGAGCTTGTAGTCTCCTAGCTTTCTAGCTGCTGCTGCCAGCAGCCTCGCAGTAGCAAGGGTATCTGAGCCCTCGAATGCAGGGTCACTTAGAATGTAGACTTCATCAAGCCCCATTGCTAAGGCTTCTCTAGCAGCCTCTCTTGCAGCTTGGGGCCCAACGCAAAGCCCGGTTGCAGTCCATCCTGTCCTCTCCTTTACTCTTATTGCCTCCTCTATGGCCCTCTTGTCTATGTCTCCCGTCTTCCTTTTAGCTCCCTCAACCACAGGCTTCCTTGTAGAGGGGTCTATTCTGAGTTCTGAGGCGTCAATTGAGTACTTGAAGCATGCTATGACGCGAGGCAAGCTATCACCACCAGCCCTTGTGTAGAGTATTAAAATCTCAGGCCTCTATAAAATATAGAGGTGCTGACATGCTGAACAGGGAAGGCTTTCTCAGGAGAGTACAGCTGGTTGGGGGGTCAACGCTCACTATCTCCATACCAAAGAGGTGGGCTTCATCAGTAGGTCTTAAGCCTGGAGACTATGTGGCTGTCCTCCCACTGGAAGATGACTCTCTGCTTCTTATTCCCAAGGGCCTTCCAAGGAAAGAGCTTACTGAGAAAGCCATGTATGTGTCTCATGATAAGCCACCAGAGTCAGCAGTGAGGGAGTTCATAGCATACTACCTCGTTGGCTATGATGTAATAAAAGTGAAGTTCGCTTCTGGGACTTCAAGACACAAGCTTCTGATAAGAGAGGCAATAAGGAAGAAGCTCATTGGAGTAGAGCCCATAGAGGAGTCAGCTAAGGAGCTGGTGGTAAGATGCCTGATTGGATCCAGTGAGCTCCCAGTCTCAATTGCACTGAACAGGATGGGCGTCATCACGAGCTCAATGATTTCAGATGCAGTGGAGGCGCTCATGACATGCAACAGAGAGCTAGCACACGAGATCATGGAGAGAGACGATGAAGTAGACCGCATATACCTTTACATAGTCAGGCAGCTAAAGAAAGCTGTAAGAAACAGGCTGATGCTGAGCGAGCTGGGCCTATCGAGCGCAAGAGACTGCCTAGGCTACAGACTCGTGATAAAGAGCGTAGAGAGGTCTGCTGACCACGCATGTAAAATAGCTCAAATAGCCTCGCTCCTGAGAACTCCACCTGCCTCCCATCTCTCAGCCCTGATAAACACTATTGCGTCAAGATCCCAGAGCATATTCAGAGACTCCCTCAAGTCGCTGATGAGCTTAGACCTCAACCTCGCAAACGAGACAATAAACAGGATAGAGGAGGTCAGAAGCCTAGAGCAGAAGGCGATAGAAGTCCTGCTATCTCAGCCAATAGACATAGAGGACGCATCTAACATAAGGCTGGCCTTAGAAAGCTTAACAAGGATCGCAGAGTACGGTGCTGACATAGCTGAAATAGCAGTCAACCTCTCGGTGAAAGTCCCTTGACTCCCTTGCCAAATGATGCATGAAGCTTCAGCTCAAGGCTGCGAGCTCTAGCCTCGGCTTTCTCTGCCCTCTGTCTGTCTCCAGCCTTGCTCCAGCACCAAGCTGCATCCCTGAGAGCATGCCTAGCAAGGTGTATGAGCTTTATCTTCAAGTACATGCTAGCCTCACTTTCATAAATGCTAGCTGCCGTTCCATAGTCTCCATCTATCTCAGCTGATAAAGCAGGCCAGAAGCCTAGATAGCGGTGTGGTGGAGGCAAGTACCCTATTGACTCGTTCAGCTTCGCTTCAAACGAGGACTTAACTTCTCCTCTCACCTCATAGCCAGCAGACCCGCTGAAGTCTCCGCTTGTATTCACGTTAACAAGCCCCCTAGCTTCTTCACTTGGGAGCTCGCTTACAGCTTGGAAGAAAGCACCCCTAGCTCCTCTAACAAGGTCTCCTGGCCTCCTTCTTCCTAAGCTGCACAGTATGCTTGATATCAGCTTAAGGGCTCTCAGCCTGAACACCGATGCAAGAGGCTCTATGGTTCCATCAGGCCACACTGGTGTGACGCAGTCTCTTTCACTTAGCCTTGAAGCTAAGGTCCTGAGGAGCTTGCTGCTGATGTACGGCATGTCAGATGCGAGAAGAAAGCAAGCTTCTCCACTCACATGCGGTAGTGAGGAGACTATGCCTCTTAGCGGCCCACGGCAGCCCAGCTGCAAGTCTACAACGACCATGACGTCTACACCAGCTTTCTCGCTCAAGTTAAGCTCCATGATCGCGTCCTTGAGCTGACTGCTGGTAGACACTACTATCTCAGAGGCTACCTCACTTAGTGCAGTGCATACCTTCTCAAGCATGGTCTGCCCGCTGATCTTAAGCAGCGGCTTAGGCTCTCCAAGCCTGCTTCCCCTTCCTCCAGCCAGGATTATGCCAGAGCACTTCAACTACCTCACCTTAAGCTGCTTAGCAAGCTCCTGCACGGTGTCAACTTCGCTTACGCTCTTGTCCTCTCTTATCCTCTTTATCCTAGCCAGCCTGAGAGCTATCCCAGCCCTGTACTTCGGGCTAGGCTGTACTTCGTCATACTCCACCTCTACTACAACCTCTGGCCTAACCACTATCCCTCTCTTAAACTCACCAACCTTGATGGACAGCAGCCTCCTAGTCATCTCCTCAAACTCCTCGTCTGTGAGCCCTTTAAACGTCTTTCCAACGACCAAGAGCTCTCCTGTCTCCTCGTCTCTAGCTGCCAGGTGGTAGTTACTAAGCCAGCCAGTCCTCCTCCCATAGCCCCATTCAGCAGCCACTATCACGAGGTCTGCTGTGAGAGCTCTCTTCAGCTTCACCCAGTTAAAGCCTCTCCTCCCAGGCACATACTTGGATCTGGGGTTCTTCAAGACGAGCCCTTCATACCCCAGTTCAATTGCCTTCCTGAACTCCTGGCTAACATCACCGGTCGACTCCACTACAGTATTCTGAACCAGCAGCTCTTCACCGGCAACGCTTGCTAGAGTTCTACGCCTCTCAAGGTAGCTCTTGTCTATGAACACGTCTCCGTCAAGCAGGATTGCATCAAACAGGTAGATCCTAACCTTAACCTCTTCAGCTGGCTCTCTTCTCCTAAACCTCCTCATCAGCACGTTGAATGGGAGAGGCCTTTCCCCTGACATGGCTATGATCTCTCCCTCCAATATACCCTCCCTGCCATCAAGTACGCTAGCCAGGCTATCAGCTACATCCAGAAAGCTCCTAGTAATGTCGTGTCTCCTCCTACTGAAGATCCTAACCTCCCCTTTCCTGAAGTGCACCTGCACCCTAGCGCCATCGAGCTTAGGCTCAGCGTAAGCTGGGCTTCCAACAAGCTTAAGCGCCTCCTCTGGGCTAGTAGCCTGCTGAGCAAGCATCGGCTTAATAGGCTTGAATACCTGCGGCTTAACCTCCCTTAAAGCCTCTACTCCACGGTTTAATGCTATTGCAGCAGCTTCCCACGGCCCCCCTAAGACCCCCATCACGTACTCTCCAGTCTCGTGGTCGACCCCTAGCGCCTTGATGACTGCCTCCTCTATGACTCCCTCAGCCACGCCAGCTCTCATATCACCAAGAAGTATCCTGGCTATAAGAGCTCCCTCCTTAGGAGATGCTCTCCTAAACACAGATCTCAGCAGCGCAACCCTCTTTTCAATAGCACCTTCTCCCTTAACTGAGGCTAGTGCCTTAAACAGCTCATAGACCTCTGATATCGTAATGGGCCTATCCTCGAGTGCTGCCTGAAAGCTCCCTCTATGCCTCAAAGCAATCTCAACGAGCTCACCGGCATCCTCTATGCTCCCTCTAGCTGGTGGCTTGGTAGGCAAGCTCTTCAAGACAGTCTTCCACCCGACCATGACCTTAGAGTCGTCCTCTCCTGGCAATCTCCTCCCAGTGAGCATAACTATGGCTGGAACAGCTTCTCTTGCACTTAGGCTCCTAAGGAACTCAGCTATCATAGCAACCTTGGTGTTCCTGCTAGATGTACTCCTAAGCTTCTCATGGAGCTCAGCTAGCTTCTTAAACTCCACCAAGCGGTCAGACTCCATGGTGCCTCATCTATTCCAGCTTGTTAAGCAGTGGACTTAACCTCTACAGGGGAAAAAGTGGCAGGTCAGGCGCCGTCGCCTGACACACGCCGTCCATAGGCTGGTCTCCATGCTACAAGCTGCTAAAGGTATTTGCGGCAGTAGTCACACCACCACCTCTGGTACTCTTTTATGTACCTAGCTGGCCTACCGCATGTCGGGCATGTAACAGCTGCAGTGACGGGCTTCTCAGCTTCAACATATCTTACAGCAGCTACAGCCTTAGCGAGCTCTACTTCGACTCCACCAACCCGCCCTGCGATGAAGTTGTATATCGCTGCCTCTATAGCTAGTATGATCGCTGACACCACTCCACCAATCAAGCCCATCAGAAGCCCCATGACTACCATCATTGCAGCAACTACACCTCCTCTGATTCCAGGGTACCTGGTAGGCATCCCTGGTATAGGTAGCATTCTAACTGTAGTACCAAAGACGACAGCATATATCACTCCCAGTATCAGGCCTAGGATTATCCCTATGAGCAGGGCGACCTTAAAGACGGAGGCAACTCCAACGCTTTTAATCTCATATCTCTCACTCATTGTTGCACCCACCTCGCCTACCAAGCAATCTTACATAAACTTTCTCTAAGCTGATGTCCTCTAGCTCGAGTGTCTGGTGCAGCAAGAGGGCTCTACTAGAGGTACGCCAGCCTATTGATCTGGTAGCACTTGGTGCTTGAAGCTAATCTATGGGGGTGCCAGGTAAGGTCTAGCTGAAGCCTCATAACGGCTTCATGCCCGCCAGCTGGAGGCAGGCTATAGTCCCTAAGGGTTATTAACTATGCTGTGAGTCAAATGAATATGCCTGTTGCTGACGTAGATGTTGGGGCTCTTCTATCGAAGAGGAGGGTCATAGCTGTAGTAGGCTTGTCCAGAAATCCGAGCAAGGACAGCTACAGGGTAGCTGAGTACCTTAAGAGCAGAGGCCACAGGATTATTCCAGTGAACCCATTTGCATCTGAGATACTCGGTGAGAGGGCATATCCTTCTTTGTCAGCTGTCCCTGAAGAGCTCAAGCAGCAGATCGACATCATTGACATATTCAGGCCCTCAAGCGATGTCCTTCCGGTAGTTGAAGAGGCTGTCGAGATCAGGAAGAAGTACGGGAAGCCTGATGTCATCTGGATGCAGGAAGGCATAGTAAACGAGGAAGCAGCTGACCTAGCTAGAAAGGCAGGGATGAAGGTCATCATGGACCTTTGTATAATGACAGAGAGCAAAAAGCTCGAGAAGCTAGAGTTCATGGTTTAGCGGGCAGTTAGTGCCCGCCATGCTTGCTTTTCTTCATTTCAGCAAGCTTCTCCACAGAAGTAAGCTTTCCAAGCTCCACCGCCTCTATGCACCCTGCTTCAACAGCTCTAGCAAAGAGCCTGCTCCCAACCTCTGTTCTCACGAGCACAGTGGAGAAGCCTGCTTTCGTCCCCACTGAGCCAACTGAGATGTCTGCGAGCTCGCTTGTGAAGTCTGTGCAGGCCTTACAGGACCCGCGTACATACTCCTTCATCTCGCTAACTGGCCTTGAGAACACCTCCTCACTGCCACGGTAGGCTATGAACTTACCCTTCTTGATGTCAAACTTCGTTACTTCACTTAAGCTAACTGAGCTCTCCTCCAACAGCTTAGCAAGCTTGCTGTAGTCAAAGGACTCCATACAGAAAAGCCCTACCACAAGCTTCACTCTGCTACCCAGCTTAAGAGCACTCTCAGGAGAGTGCTGCATCCTCCTCACTCCTCTGACCACGCATGGCGTCCCCACTACGCCGACTTTCTCAGCTCCATAGCAGTAGACTGCGTCCCAGATGGCAGAAGCCATGTATGGGGGGGTGTACTTCGTGCCAGCTGCGTCTATAACCTCCTTTGCTGTCAAAGCGACCTTCGCAAAGGGCCTCCAAGGCTCCTCTCTCGAGGTGCCTGCTACAATCACTGCATCAAGCACCTTCTCCTCTAGAGCATACTTCAGCAGAGCAGTCACAACGCCTCCATCCTGCCCCCTCTCACGTATCACTGGGTCTACAGCTCTAGCCTTATAGGCTTTGGTGAACACTCCAAGGGGCCCTGGCTTACTCTCGCCGAACAGCATACCATATATCTCGTCACCGCCAGTCTGAGGACAGCTATTGTAGCAGAAGCCACACCTAAGGCATGGTCCAGCAAGCTTTGGGGTGTCATCGGCTATCGTGATCGAGTTCACGAAGCACGCTGAGACACACGCCCCGCAGGCAGTGCAGATGCCTGCTCTAATGACCTCCTTAAGCAGGTGCGCGAACATCTTCCTAGGTAAGGAGCTCACCTCACAGCTCCTCAAAGCCTAAGACTCGCCTGACAACCAAGTCTATGGCTTCTCCGATGTCTGCCTCGAGTATCCTGCTAGCTTTCTTCTCAGCCTCCTCCTCTATCCTCTTTGCCTCAGCACTAGCCTCCTTGATCTTCTTCTCCTTGATCTCCTCAGCTTTCTCTAGCGCCTTTCTCTTCTCTCTCTCGAGTATCTCCTTGGCCTTCTCCTCTGCTTCAGCAAGTATCTCGCTACTCTTCCTCTTAGCCTCTTCAACTATCCTCTTAGCCTCCTCCTCTGCTTTAATGATCTCGAGAAGAACCTCGCTCATCAGCTCCACCCAGCCTCTGACTCCAGTTTTAAAATTTAACCTGAGATCCTGATGAGCTTCACCTCACCCGTGGTTTTGTCCCTAATCTTGAGCTTTACTGTCTGCGGCGTCATCAGAGCCATGTAGTACAGCCCTTTAACAGCCTCTTCAACTGAAAGCCCTATGGTAGCCTCCAACATAGCTGCTGCATTCACGACATATGGGTGCTTAGCCCTATAGCAGCTCACCCTATCTCCACCTGCTGTCTCAATGAGTACCACATGCTCTCCTCCTGGGCTTTCTACCCTAGCCACACATAGCCCTCTACCAGCTTTCCTAGCTACCCTAGACCTGAACGCGCCTGCAGGCGCTGTCCTAAGGGCTTCAGCAGCTATATCCATGGCTTCAATGGCTTCTCTAAGCTCAAGCTCCATGATGCTAGCTAGGTCTCCCCCACTCTCTACGAGAGCTGCCTTCTTCAGCTCACTGTACACCGCATAAGGCTCGTCGACCCTAACATCCAAGGCAGCTCCACATGCCCTTGCAACTACGCCAGTAGCCCCCTCCACTAGGCTCCCCCTTACTTTGCATACACCACTGAGCTCTTCGCAGGCCTTGTCTACCACCTCACTTGACTCAAGCTTCTCTCTGGCTTCACTTAGCCTGCTAGCCAGCTTACTCTCCTTATCTCCGCTGATATCGAAGGCGACGCCCCCGATCAGAATAGCTCCAAGCCCTAGAGGGCTTCCAGTTGCAGCCACAAAGCCGCTCCTCAGGAGCCTTTCAGCCTCATGCCCCTCGCTCCAGCTGTATCCAAGCCATCTCAGAAACCTAACTAGGTGCTCCACATGTGCTAGTGCTCTCTCGGCTTCAAGGAGCACAGCTCTGAGGTACTCGCCTCGTAACGGTGGGCTCACACCAAGAGCTTCCTCAGCAGCCATCGAGTAGCATGCTGCCTGAGCTATGGGGTATCTTCCAGCCCTTTCAGCTAGAGGAAGGCTTCTGAACAGCCCTTGCTCCTCAGCTCTCCTCTCAACGCCGTAGTGTAATCCCCCTAGAGCGAGAACCCCGCCTTCCACCATGCCCTTCTCAGCTGAGACCTCGAAGAAAGCCCCTCCCCTCAAGCTAGCAGAAGCCAGCTTACTTCTCACGTCCTCAGCTCTGGCTCTAAGCGGATAAAGCTCACTAGGCCACCCTTCGGGCAGAAAGAGCACCATGGATTTGCCTCTCCCGCTGTATTCCACTCCAAGCAGGCTAGCTGTCTCTGCTTCATAAACTGCTGCAGCAGGATATACACCTGAGCTGGAATCCAGCTTCCACCCTTCAGCCGCCAGGATAACGACCCCTTCTCTGCCAGCTAGCAGGTACCTGACCAGGGGCCTCTCCTCTCTCAGGCATGCAGCTATGTAGGCTAGCCTGAAGCCGGCTTCCTTAAGCTTTCTGAGGGCCTCAACTAGAGCAGCAGCCTCAACCTGGGCTTCTACCTTCCCTCCTTTAAGCTCCCTAACCTCAGCAGCCCCCTCTCCAACAGAGCTCTTGACAAGCTCAAGTAAGCTGCCTGCCATCATAGCACCATTGGGGCTCACTCTGAGCCTTCAATAAGGTTACTAACCTAGCTGCATGCAGCTAGAGCAAAGCTTATCTTCAGAGCTAGAAGCCCCCCATGGGGCTTCACTTGCAGGCTAGCTCAGGGCTTAAGCTAGTTCATGTAGCTGTTGGCCTGTGCAGCGGCTGCCTCAGGCAGGTTGAAGCTGCTCTAAGCTCTGGGGGAGAGTTGCACGAGAAGAGCATCCTAGTTGTCTCAGGTGCTCCTTCTCACATACATGCACGCGAGATACAGGAGGCTTGGAGGTCTCTACCAGAGCCTAAGGTCGCTATCGCTGTAGGTGCATGTGCTTGCAGCGGTGGAGTATTCAGGGAGTGCTATGCTTTTAGGGCTCTAAACAGCATTATACCAGTCAAAGTGATGGTGTCAGGCTGCCCCCCTCCTGAGGAAGCAATCCTCAAAGCTCTTAGAGAGGAAGCTGCCTCAGCTGATGTAGATGGCTATAGAGGGGCTCCAGCTATAAACGAAGAACTCTGTGTAGCTTGTGGGCTATGTAGCCGGGAATGCCCACCTGGAGCATTAGAGGCGGGGGAAGGAGAGAAACCGAGGCTTAACCAGTGGAGGTGCATAAGCTGCAGCCGATGCGAGATGATATGCCCTAGAGGAGCCATTGAGATGACACCTAGATTCACCATATCGCTCACTTAAGTGCTTAGCTAGGCTTGCACGCCTCTCTAAGCATTTTTCTCACAGCATACTCCGGGAATTCCTCTAGAACCCTCCTATACCTGCTCTCTGGGAACACTGATATCGCCTCTCTAGCTAGCCTGCACTTCTCACATACATATCTGAATGCACTCCTCGCAACCCTCTTCAGAAACTTCCTCTCACGCCTAATTACAGCTGCTCTTAAAGCAGCTCCATACCCGGGTATGAGCATAAACACCCCTCCAGGCCCCCTAGCAAGCACAAGCTTCCTAAAAAGCTCTATAGCAGCTTCTCTACCTGAGAAGAATGCTACCATGGGGAATATCGATGTCATCAGGTCTGCTTCAGCAGCTCCATTCTGGAGGAGCTTACTCAAGTCAACGAGGTCATCTGCTACCTGGAAAGCCATTCCACATAGGAGCCCATAGACGTATGCTCTCTCCCGCAGCTCTGAAGGGGCTTTAGCTGCTATGGCCCCCAGCTTACAGGCTGTAGCAAAAAGCTCACCTGCCTTCAGCTTCACTATGCTTTCATAAAGCTCCTCCTGTATGCTCCCATAGATCAAGCTTGAAGCTATGTCCTTGAATCCAAGAGGCTCCATGACAGCTCCTCTAGCAACGTTGTACACAGCCTCGCTTAAAGCATCCTTGCTGCCGTCCTCGCTCTTGGTCAGCTTTATGGCGGCGCTCATAAGCAAGTCAGCGAGTAGCACAGCCTTTCTAGGGCCTATAACTGCGTAAAGAGGAAGCTTCCCCCTTCTAACCTTATGCCTGTCAACGTAGTCGTCGTGGGTCAGTGTTCCAGCGTGTATCATCTCAATTGCTGCAGCATACTCCAGCGCATCTTCTCTTCTCCCTCCGAGCGCTTCACATGTGAGCAGGCACAGGACTGCGCGGAGCCTCTTCCCTCCAGTGAGTTGGAATAGCATGTGTCTGCTGAAGTGGAGCCTTCTAGCCATCTCAGCTAGCTTAAGGTCTATCAGAGGCCTAGTTTCCCTAGCATAGCTCTCGATATCCAATGTCCCCTCCCAAGCTCAGCACCACCTCCTCATAAGCTTGGCGCTCCACTAGCCCCTAAGCAAGGCGGTTCCCAGAGCTTTCACCAGCTCTAGGACAGGAACTCTGCTGCCAGAGTAAAGCTGGGTAACGAGGCTGTCTCCAGCTTCAGCTATAACCCTACCTCTAAGCCCTTCTGGAGTAGCGATGATAGCCTTAAGCACAGCCTTACCCCGCTGAAACCTCCTACCGAAGGCGGATTTCCACAGCCTCTCATAGCTCTTAGTGAAGCATATCCTACCAGAGAAGAGGGCGTACTTTATTCCCTCTCCACTAGATGGCATCACGAGGCCGGCTGCCTCACCAGCAGCCACAACACCCTTAGCTGTGAACCTCCTTATAGGCCCACTGACGCATACTGGTGCAGCTCTAATGTGCCCGCTTAAGCTGAGCTTAAGCTTCCTTAAACCCAGCCTAAGCCACGCCTCGAGAGCACGCAAGCTGGAGAACCCTCCTACACCAAAGTTCACTGTCCTGTCTCCTCTTGGGAAAGCCCACCCATATCCAGAGGGAAGTATGCTTATCAAGATTTCATCTTCACTCAATCTCCCCTTACAGTAGCACTGCAAGGCTGGAATAGATCTGTACCCACGGTAGTCAAGGCCTCTCCACCTAGCTATGCTACCTGGGTTCCCGCTTGCATCTACGATGAGATCGCATTCAAGCCTGCTCCACGGCCTTACTCTGCTTCCCATCTTGACCACTGCTCCCTCTGACTCCGCTGCCTCCTTAAGCTCTCTCAGCATAGCCTTCTTGTCTATTATGTACCCGAATGTGCTAGCTGACTCTACCCTCCGAAGGGGCCTCCAGTATAGGCAAAGCAGGCACCCAGCTACCCTATTCAGTATAAAGTCACCGCAGCCTGGTGGCAGGTGCCTCATCGTGTCCTCTGGTATACCCTCGCCACATGGTTTAGCTCCGAGCTCGCGGCTCTTTTCATACACCACCACACCATGCCCAGCTCTAGAAGCCCAGTATGCGCAGCTCAGCCCGGCTACTCCGGCTCCCACAACTACTAGCCTCAAGCTTCATCCCACTGCTTCGTAACCGTTATAAGCTGCTCCATTAGCAGCCAGCTATGCTCGGCAGCTGGCTCAAGCTAATTAGAGCGAACTTCCTCCTCCTTACTCCAGTAGTCTACTCGCTGGGCATAGCCTCTCTCCTATACGATGGCATCCCAATAGATGCTGTAGATGCAGCCTTAGCTTTGGTCGCAAGCATACTATCACACATGTCGGTCAATGTGCTGAACAACTACTTCGACTACAAGAGCGGAATAGACCTGAAGTCCAGGAAAACACCCTTTAGTGGAGGTGTCGATGTCCTGGCTAGAGGCGAGATATCACCGAGAGGGGCTCTCGCACTTGGGCTCACCTCAGGTCTCACTGCAGCTGCTATAGGAGCCTACTACATGCAAAAGTGCCCCAAGCTCATTGGAGCCATAGTGGCCTATGCTGCAGCCTGCGTTACCTTATACACCCCTGTTCTATCTCATGTTCCAGCTTTATCAGAGGTTGTCGCTGGAACAGGCTTCTCGCTGATGTGCCTGTGGGCTTACGTGGTTCAAGCCAGAGCTTTGAGTTCGACAATAGCCTCACTATACGTGTTCTCATCGATACTCGTCGGAGTCCTGCTGCTTCTAAACGAGTTCCCCGACATGGAAGTGGATAAGGAAGCTGGTAGAAGACACACTGTAGTGCTATTGGGGAGAGGTGGGGCAGCAAGGGTGTACGCAGCTCTAGTAGCTGCAGCTTACATCACTCTCATCGCTGCAGTGGCTGCCCGCATCCTACCACTAGCTGCTCTCCTAGCTCTGGCGACAGCGCCTCTGGCAGTAGACTCCTCAAGAAGGGTGCTAGCTAGCCCAGATAGCTTTGAAAGCATGCTTCAAGCGATGGCCAGGAACCTAGCTGTGGTCCTGCTGTCCATAGCTCTAGCCTCAACGGGGTTATCTGCTGCAGCGCTGCTATGAAGGCAAAAGCTGAATTCGCCTCCTTCATGTGTTAATGTTTTTAAACAATTCAATGTGGAGGTTGCTGAGAGCCCCTCGGGGGGTTATATGCTTGCTCCAGGCTTCGACTTGGCAGCAGCCATCACACTCGCCCTCGCCTTCGCTATAGGCGTCGTTATAGGGGCTATTGGCTTTGTACTCGGCAGAATAATTTCACCAAGGCGAGAGCTCCCGATGAAGCGTGAGAGATACGAGTGCGGCAACAAGCCAATGGGGAGGGCTAGAGGATGGTTTGCAATGCAATACTACCCGTACCTCATAGTGTTCCTCACAGTAGAGCCCATAGCGATATACTGCTTCCTATCACTGATACTTGCCAAAGAAGCCCTCCTCCAAGTCTCAGCTATTCTAGCTCTGATAGTAGCTATGCTAGCTCCAACCCTGCTCTTCGGTTTAGAGGCAGCTAGGAGGGTTGAGCTATGGCTTGTTCAGGAGGATTCATCCTGATAGGTGAGCTTGAGGAGGTAGCGCGAAAAGCTGCTCAGTGGCTAGTGGAGAAGACACCTATCAAGACGATAAGAGACTGGGGCATAAGGTTCTCCCTTTGGCCGGTGCACTTCACCACAGCATGCTGTGGGGCAGAGTTTGCAGCTACATCAGGCCCAAGGTACGATGCTGAGAGATACGGGTTCCTCCCGTTTACAGCCCCAAGGCAGTGCAACCTTATGCTGATAGAAGGCACGCTAACCAAGAAAATGGGCAGAGCTGCAAAGATAGTCTATGACCAGATGCCAGAGCCGAAGTTCGTCATAGCAATGGGAGTCTGTGGCTTAGATGGAGGGATATTCTGGAACAGCTATAACATAGTGAGGCCATGGCAGATCCTGCCAGTCGAGGTGTTCATACCAGGATGCCCACCTAGACCTGAAGCTGTAGCTAGAGCAATACTGATGCTACAGGAGAAGATAAAGAAGGAGGGTGTCAAAGTTGAAGCTAGAGGAGGTACTTGAGCTCCTAAAAGCCGCGCTCAGCGGCGTCGAGTGCCTCATCGGAGAGGAAAGTGGGATACCGACGGTGAGAGTCCACCCAGAGAACCTCCTTGAGGCAGCTAAGAAGCTGAAGGAAAGCGGATTCGACCACGTGAAGTCGGTAACCGGGTTAGACTACCCAGATGAAGGGGAGATAGAGGTAGTATACCATGTCTCATCATACACCAAGCCTGAGCTGACGAAGGTCATAGTAGCCTTGAAGGCTAGAGTCAAGAGGGACTCGCCAAAGCTCACGTCACTTTACGGGATATGGCCTAGCTCAGCCTACCTGGAGTCAGAGACCTACGACCTGATGGGGGTGGAGTTCGAGGGAAACCCGAAGCAGAGGAGGCTTCTTCTACCTGAAGACTACGAGGGAATCCCTCCACTCAGGAAGGACTTCAAGATACCTGTCGAGGGGGTTGATGCGGTTGAGTGAGAGGACAATCGAGCTCTATATAGGCCCCCAGCACCCCGGCTCAGGCCACATGAGGTTTGACATAACGCTTGACGGGGACATAATAGTGAAAGCTGAGCCTAGCATAGGCTACGTACACAGGTCAGTCGAGAAAATAGCAGAGACTAAAACCTACATCCAGATAGCTCCCCTGGTTGAGAGGCCTTCTCTGGCTGACACAGTCAACCCAAACCTAGGCTACATCCTAGCACTGGAGAAGCTTCTAGGAATTGAGGCTCCACCCAGAGCACAGTACCTGAGGACACTAGCAGCTGAAGCAAACAGGATCCACAGCCACTTCTACGGTATAGGGATCCTAGGCATAATGCTAGGCTCCTCAACGGCATTCATGTGGGCCTTCGCAGACAGGGAGATCATGATAGAGCTCCTCCAGATGCTGACTGGAGCTAGGATAACATACTCATATGTAATACCAGGTGGAGTCAGGAGAGACCTCCCAGTAGGCTTCAAGGAGGCAGCTGAAAAAGCGCTGAGGTACCTGGAGAGGAGGCTAAAAGACTACGAGAAGCTCTTCTTCGAGAACCCCGTCACAGTAGCTAGGCTCAAGGGCGTTGGGGTGCTGAAAAAGGAGGATGCTATAGCCCTAGGGATAGTGGGCCCAAACCTGAGGGCTTCAGGGGTCCACTATGATGTCAGGAGGATAGAGCCCTACGCTGCCTATGACGACCTAGACTTCGAGGTAGTGGTCAAGAAGGAGGGAGACTCCTACGCCAGGCTCATGGCTAGAGTCGAGGAGATAAAGCAGAGCATGCGTATAATAAGGCAGGTGCTCGAGAAGATACCTGATGGCCCAATACTCCACGAGAAGTACTACAAGATGATCCCTCCGAAGACTAGAAAGCAGATAGAGGAGACTGGCAGGCTCAAGTTCCCAGCTGCATTCGCAACGCTAAAGCCCCCCAAGGGGGAGGCTTTGTCCAGGGTTGAGGGGGCTAGAGGAGAGTTCCTCTATTACGTTGTCAGCGATGGCTCACCTAGGCCATACAGGTTCAGAATGGTCTCCCCGTCATTCAGGAACGTATGGCTATTTGCCCACCTGCTTCCAGGCCACAGGCTAGCTGACATACCAGCCATATACGGTAGCATAGACTACTTCCCGCCCTGCGCTGACAGGTGAGGTGGTTTCATGCAGGTGTCTGAGATTATAAGCTGGCTGATAAACCTCCTCTTCTACAAGCCTGAGGTGTTCTGTCCAATATTCTATCCTGGGCTAGTCACAATCCTAGCTCTCCTCATATTCATAATCTGGCTTGAGAGGAAGATAGCTGCCAAAGTACAGCTCAGATATGGCCCACTCTATGTCACAAGGAAGGCTGGTGGAATCCTTCAGCTTCTAGCAGATCTCCTCAGGTACATGTTCCAGGAGCCAATCATACCGAAGACTGTAGACAAGATAGCGTTCATAGCAGGCCCAGTCCTCCTGTTCGCGACGGCATACGTGCCTGCTGCCCTCCTGCCGGCTACAGCAGAGTTCACAGGGCTGAGGAGCGAGCTCAGCCTGCTAGCTGTGCTAGCTCTCCTCACCCTAGCACCGATATTCGACATAATAATAGGCTGGGGAAGCAACAACAAGTTCAGCCTGATAGGCAGCATGAGAGAAGGGTACATTGTGATGTCATATGAGATACCAATGTTCCTCTCTACTCTAGCAATAGCCATGGTATACGGGAGCCTAAACATAGTTGAGATAGTTGAGATGCAAAGCCGCTGCTGGGGCATCTTACTCAACCCCATTGCAGCAGCCACGTTCCTCCTGGTTGCCCTCATATCCACAGCCAGGTTCCCCTTCGAGATAGCTGAAGCTGAAACAGAGATAGTCATGGGGCCATACACAGAGTACAGTGGGATCCTATATGGGCTGCTGATGGGCGCCAGCTACGTCAAGTTCTATGTGCTTAGCATGCTCTTCGCCCTCCTGTTCCTAGGAGGATGGCACCCTAGCATCACGTGGCTCGAGAAGATACACCCCGCTGCACCTGGCCTAGTAGTGTTCATCAAAGCTCTCATCATAATGGTATTCGGCATATTCCTGAGAGCTGTATACCCAAGGTTCAGAGTAGACCAAGCGATAAGGGTAGGCTGGCACCTGCTGTTCATGCTCTCAATGCTCTCAATAGCATACTCCCTAGCTGTAATCTGGCTAGTAGGGTGATAGCATGGAGCTCCCTAAGAGAGTTGTTCACCACATTGAAGCCCTCTTGACTGGAGCTAAGTACCTGGTTGCAAAGCCTAGGATGACAGTGATGTACCCTGAGGAGGCTCAGATCCTCCCAGAAGGCTACAGAGGGATGCCTAAGTTCAACAGGGAGAAGTGCAGGAGCTGCAGCCTATGTGCAAGGATCTGTCCAGCTAACGCCATAAAGATGTACACAGTTGAGGTTGAAGGCGAGAAAAAGAAGAAGTACCCTGGGATAAACTACAACAGGTGCATCTTCTGTGGGTTCTGCGTGGACATCTGCCCAGCTGGCGCCCTGGAGTTCACCGACATCCACGACTACGCCTCATACAGCCTCGAGGACCTCGTGTTTAAGCCTGACAGGTTTGCTGAAGGACCTCCCCCGAGGCCTTTCAAGCCTAAGCTCGTTAAGCCCATGCTAGATGAGGAGGTGGGGTTGAAGTATGTTCCAGGCTAACATAGTTGAAGGTCTAATATTTACCTTAGCTGCAGCTCTCACAATAGCTTCAGCTGCGCTGGTTGTGTCAGCGAAGTCGCTGGTCTACTCCGCCTTCTTCCTAGCACTAGTGGGCGCAGGCAACGCTGTCTTCATGGCTATGCTAGGCTTCCCAGTAATATCGCTGTTCCAGCTGTCTGTCTACGTTGGAGCTGCAGTCACATTCATCCTGTTCTCCATAACCATGTTCAGGAAGCCTGTGAGAATAGAGCCTACAGCTGGTATACTGGCCTTAGATGCTGCAGTGCTAGCTACAGCAGGCCTCCTCTATGCTTTCCAGTCAGTCACAGGGACCCCTGTCTCAGTAGGCTTCAAGGAGATCTCGTCCCTGCTCATAGGCAAGTACAGGTTTGCTCTGATTATAGCGTCCCTAGCCCTCGTTACCACGCTTATTGAAGCCATAACCCTAGCTATGAGAGGTGAGATGAAATGACGGTCCTACCTTATCTTGCTGTGTCGGCCTGCCTGTTTGGAATAGGCCTATATGGCCTGCTGTCAAGTAGGAACTTCATCAAGATGCTCCTGTCAGCTGAGGTTATATTCAATGGCGGCCTGCTTGCGTTGCTGTCTTTGGCAGCTGCCTCAGGTGCGCCCCCAACAGGCGGTACTATAGCGATACTAGCCATAGCGATTGCTGCAGCCGAAGTTGGTGTGGCGGTCTCTATAGCAATCCTCATGTTCATGCTGAAGGGAGATGTAGATGTGTATAAGCTTGAGAAGTTTAAGGGGTGATTGATGTGCAGCTAGAGTTCCCAGTCCTAATGTCCACAGTGGTCGTCCCTATATTAGGGTCGCTGTTACTGCCGCTATTCGGTAGAGAGGAAAGCCCAGAAGCCAACGCTACAGCAGCTACCATACTCCTACTATGGCCTCTAGTCGCCATAGCAGGGCTAATGGCTACAACAGGCCTTAAGGAGCCGGTCATAGACCCGCCTGTCTTCTCAAGCACCAGAGCAGGCACCTTCACCATGATACTGGATGGCTTAAACGCTCCGCTAGCCATATCCATAGCAGTTGTCACAGCGTTCGTAGCTATGTACTCACTGCCTTACATGAAGCACAGGTTCGAGGAGATGGAGCACGAAGGTGAGAAGCCCCCATCCTGGGGAGTATACTATATGCTCTATGTCATGTTCTCTGCTGCAATGCTAGGCACAGTCCTCTCGACAAATGTCCTCGAATTCTACCTATTCCTAGAGCTTAGCCTGCTTCCAAGCTTCCTCCTAATAGCCTTCTACGGGTACGGTGAGAGAGCTAAGATAGCAATCCTCTACCTGATCTGGACTCACGTAGGTGCTCTATTGTTCCTAGCTGGAGCAATGGTTCTAGGCTTAAAGACCGGGATATTTGACATAATAAACCCAGCTACCCTACAGCACTACATCGCGCTGGGAGAAAGGCTCCCTGCAGCCGTAAGGATGCCTGTTGCAATAGCTCTCATAGTAGGATTGTTCGTCAAGATGGCTGTCTTTGGTGTCCACATATGGCTGCCATACGCTCACGCTGAGGCCCCAACTCCCGTGTCAGCGCTCCTATCACCAAATCTGATCGGCATAGCAGGCTACGCGCTAGTCAGGATAAGCTACACATTCTTCCCAAAGGAGTTCAAGGCTGTATCACCATACCTGACATTCCTAGCATTACTGACAATGATATATGGTGGTTTCATGGTTCTTGCACAGGATGACTTCAAGAGGCTGCTAGCATACTCCAGTATAAGCCAGATGGGCTACATACTCCTTGGCGTGTCAAGCCTGCTTCCAAGCGGCATAGCTGGAGCAATGCTCCACTACGCCTCTCATGCAGTCGGGAAAGCACTACTCTTCATGACTGCAGGAACCCTGATAGTGCAGCTGCATGGGCTGAGGAGCATAAGCAGGATGGGTGGATTGGCGCCTAGGATGCCATACACAGCTGCACTGGCTCTAATAGGCTTTATGCACATCACAGGAGTACCTCCATCTCTAGGTCTCTGGAGCGAGATCCTCATAGTCATGGGTGCAGTCAACAGGGCGATAGAATCAGGGTCAAACTACTTCATAGCCCTGGTAGCTGGCTTGCTGGTAGCCATAGGGCTGTCCACAGCATACGCCTTCGTCACGATGAAGAGGATATTCTTCGGAGAGCCATCTAAGGCAGCTGAGGAAGCTAAGGAGGCTGGAAGAGGCATAATCCTACCGATGGCTCTCATAGCTGCCATGGGCATGATCTTCTTCCTGATGCCATACAAGCTCGTCAACCCGCTAGTAGACTTGGTAACCTCTCTGCTGAGGTGAAGCCCTTGGAGCTAGCTACAGCCTCAGCTGTACTCACATGGCTACTACCATACATCGGGGCTCTGGTAGCACTGGTAGCTAAGGGCAAGGCTAGAGACTACACCTGCGCAGGGGTCCTGCTAGTCAGCGCCCTCTTCTCCACAGTGCTCTGGAGGTCTGTGATAGCTGGAGGCGAGCCTGTGGTCTTCAAGAAGCCGTGGATCGAGGCCCTAGGCCTAGAGATAAACCTCGGAGTGTACGTGGACAGCCTAGCAGCCTACATGGGGCTGGTAGTAGCCTGGCTCTGCTTCCTGATAGGCTTCTACAGCCTGAAGTACATGGAAGGTGACCCAGGCTTAACCAGGTACTGGTTCTTCTTCGACTTCTTCGTGGGCTCAATGCTCCTCCTAGTCTACGCTGAGAACCTGATAACGATGTTCCTGGGATGGGAGGGGACAGGCCTAGCATCATACGCCCTAATAGGCCACTGGTACACCGACGAGGAGGAGCGCTGGGTGGGAGACCCAGGCAGAAAGGCGCTAGGGGTCCCAATGTGGTTCCCACCAAGCCACAGCGGAGTGAGAGCCATAGTCTTCACCAGGCTAGGCGACGTCGGCTTCATAGCTGGCATAGCAGTGCTGTACGCGCTGACAGGCACGTTCAGCATACCTGAGCTAGCTGAGCACCCAGAGTACTGGGCTCTACCACTAGCAGCAAGAGGCCTCCTCTACCCATTCCTACTCGTATTCTCGCTAGGAGCCTTAGCTAAAAGCGCCCAGTTTCCATTCCATGAGTGGCTTGTCACAGCTATGACAGGCCCAACCTCAGTCTCAGCTCTGATACACGCGGCGACAATGGTTAAGGCCGGGGTCTTCTTCATGCTCAGATTCGCTCCCATATTCGTGGCGGCAGCCCACATACCTGAAGCAGCACCTGCAGTGCACAGCTTCTTCGCGACTATAGCCCTGATAGGGGGCTTCACAGCATTCTTCATGGCAACCCAGGCTACAGTAGCCAGAGAGCTGAAGCTCATCCTAGCCTTCTCGACAGCATCCCAGCTAGGCTACATGTTCCTGGCAATCGGCTCCTCAGGGCTTCTACACGAGTTCGTGAGTGGGTTCGCAGCATGCTTCAACCACCTGATGAGCCACGCAGTATTCAAGGCATCACTGTTCCTAGCAGCTGGAGCAGTGATACACGCCGTCCACTCTAGGTTCATAGACGACATGGGAGCCCTCTCAAAGTACATGAAGCTCACATTCATAGCAATGCTCCTGGCAGCACTGAGCCTATCAGGTGTCCCGCCGTTCATGGGCTTCTGGACGAAAGACTCCGTAGTGGAGGCTGCCAAGCACGCGCACCTAGCGCTCCCGACTGCATTCGGCGCTGTGACCTCGCTTCTGACAGCATTCTACTCAATGAGGATGCTCTGCATAGTATTCCTCGGGAGGGAGTCCAAGAACGTGGAGCACGCGCTAGAAGAGCACAAGCTCCATGAGGCACACCCGATAATGCTAGCCCCATACCTGCTGCTGGCCCTGGTGTCAATAGGCCTAGGCATAGCATGGCCCCTAGCATACCCAGCTCTGATGAAGACCCTGACACACAGTGTCATAGGCCTGGAAGAAGTCCCACATGAGTTCCACCTGCATATCGACGTGCAGCTCACAGCTACATGCTCCACACTGGTAGCAGCAGGCCTTCTACTGGCCATAGCAAACTACTTCAAGCCAGCTCTCAGACTAGACTCAGCTCTGCTAAAGCAGCCGCCGCTGAAGGCTCTCAGAGAGTTCCTCTATGACAGGTGGCTTCTTAACTCAGTGTACTACAAGATATTCGTCTACGGTGGAGCAGCGTTTGCTAGAGCAGCCTTCAAGTGGTTCGACACTCTAGTGGTAGACGGCCTATACCACAGGCTAATACCATGGCTCACAATGTGGTTCAGCAGAGAAGCTTTCAAGAACTTTGAGACACCAGTGATAGACGAAGGCTACCACAGCAAGATCCCGCATGCCTTCATTAAGGCTGGAAGCGTGTTCAGGAGAGCTCAGACTGGGAGAATAAACCACTATCTACTCACATTCTTCACAGGCTTGGTTATCGTAGCCATATTAGTCCTCTGGGTGATATAAGATGGCTACAGTCTCAGCTCTGTTCTCCCTCGCCTCATTTATCCTAGCTGGAGCTGGCCTCTCGATCCCAGCTCTCGACTACATCCTCATTAGAAGAAGGAGGACTGCCCCCTACCTCACTTTGGCTACTCTAGCCGCAGCCTTAGCCATATACACGGTGATGGCAGTATCGCTAGCATCATCAAGCAGCATAGTGGTGTTTGGTGGTGCTCTCAGGCTAGACTTCTATGGTGCATTCCTTGGGGTTCTGGTGGCAGCTGGAGCGCTGCTAGTTGCCATAGCTAGCCTACCAGAGGTATCGAAGTGGCCTCTTTCACCGAGCTTCTACTCACTAGTGCTCCTGGCGCTCACGGGAGTCGAGGTCATGCTCTACATAGCAGACCTAGTAGTGCTGCTAGTCACATGGGCTCTGGTAGCTGTAGCCTCCTATGTGCTAGTCGGCATAAAGAAAGATGAGCCTTCTGTCGAGGGGGCAGCCAAGTATGCCTTGATGGGAGTAGCATCCTCCTCGCTGATGGTATATGGGATAGCAATACTCTATGGTCTCACTGGGTCGACAGCTCTCCCACTGAAGTCGCCACAGCAAGGCTTCCTCCTGTTCTCAGCTGGAGTACTGCTCTTAGTAGCTTCATTCGGCTTCAAGCTGGGTGTAGTACCATTCCACGGGTGGCTTCCTGATGTCTACGGTGGAGTACACCCACTCGTGGTATCCTATATAGCTGGTGTAGTTAAGGTAGTTGGAATCATAGCTCTAGTCAGAGTACTATACCCGCTAGGTCCAGCTCTAGGCGTGAAGTGGACTCAGCTTCTAGCAATACTCTCGATAGCGACGATGACCTTCGGCAATGTGGTCGCTCTAGTACAGCAGAATGTCCAGCGGATGATGGCATACAGCAGCATAGCCCATGCAGGCTACCTCCTAGTGGGGCTAGCAGCTGCAATAAGCCCAGCTGGAAAATCCTACGGGATACAAGGTGTAGCACTACACATGACAGCCTACATACTAGCTAAAGTAGGCATATTCCTAGGGCTAGCATACCTAGCTCGGAAGGGAGTAGAGCTGACGCTAGCAGGCATAAGGGGAGTAGGTAGAACAATGCCTGCCATATCCCTAGGGATAGCCATCCAGATAATAAGCCTGATGGGAGTCCCACCATTCCTAGGATTCTGGAGCAAGTTCATCTACCTGTTCCTATCAGTGTTCGACGTGGCACCAGGACTAGCTCTCGCAGCAATAATCAACAGTGGGATCTCAGTAGGCTACTATGCTCAAGTACTAAGGCAAATG
>QMWA01000002.1 GCA_003661385.1 Thermoproteota archaeon
ATTAAGAGGAGAGAAAGGGGTGGGAACGAGAGTTGTAGTGGGGGGTTCTCTTGAGAAAAAGAAGTAAGAGGCCTAGTATAGTGGAATATGTAATCTCTGAGGTGTTCTATGGAGTGATGTTAGCTGCTATAGCTTTTGGAGTCTCTTTTGCGATCGGGGAGTATGGTATATGGGTTTCACAGCTCTGGATGCTGAGTAGAGAAAAGACGATGAAAGTGTTCTATCTCCTTGTATGCATCATATCCTCATTCTTTCTAGCCATACCAGTATATAACAGGAGATATGTACAGCTTCTTGGAAGCCTAATTGCTTTAGCAATCTTCTGGATGATAGTGCTTAGAACCCTAGATCCCATAGCGCTGATATTTGGAGGATAGTGCTCCGGGCGGGATTCGAACCCGCGCTAGCGGCTTTCTCCATGCTCGAGAGGCCGCCGTGCTTGGCCTGGCTACACTACCGGAGCACCACCTACTGTTGGGATGGGGGTATTTTAAACTTGTCGATAGCAATAAAGCGGCTCTGTATAACTGGAACACCGGGAGTTGGTAAGACTACCATCAGCCTCAAAATAGCGAAGATCATGGGAGCTAAATACATAGATCTTGGTAAGCTTGTCATTAAACAGGGGTGGATAAGTGGATACGACCATGCTAGGAGGAGCTTCATAGTTAGCGATGAGATTGCAGGGAAGCTTAAGCTGTACCTTACAAAATTTGAGAAGTATGTAATAGACACCCACTACTGTGAGCTTGTGCCTTCAGAGTGTATTGATATGGTTGTAGTGCTTAGGCTCAGACCAGATGTGCTTTTTGAGAGGCTTAGCATGAGAGGCTATAGCAGCAAGAAGGTGTGTGAGAATACGCTAGCTGAGGTACTTGATTCATGCTTAATATCGGCTATAGAAGCTCATGGCAGAGATAGGGTCATAGAAGTAGATACTACTGGAAAGAGCGTGGATTGCATAGTAGAGGAGGTGCTTAAGCTGGTATCTAAGAGAGAGAGGCGGATTGGCGTAGTTAACTGGCTTCAGGAGATTGATTATGAATTTTTACTAAAGTTGGAGAGGGGGCTTCAGGGGCCTTAATTAGAGCCCATCCAGTCTCCATGTTTACTAGCATCTTGGATACCGAGGTAGGAGCAGCTAGCACCTTAGATGCTGTTTTAATGTCATCTAGAGATGCTTGACGTAGGATTATCTTAGTCCCTGTATTCTGTAGTATAGCAGTAGAAAGCCTTGAAATGGACTGTGCGGTCATTATGATGCAGACTCCGAACTTTCTAGCCTCTGATACAAGGTAGTCTATTATTGAAAGGTCATTGCTGCTGTACTCTGGAGATATCTTCTCTACCTCCTCTAGAAGTACGGCTAGCTGTAAGCCAGACAGCCTACCAGATGCCTTTATGGCGTCATAGAGGTAGCGTAAAATCACGTAAACAAGAAGCTTTCTTACCTCATTAGAAACTACACTAGACAAGTCTATGACGCAGCATCCTGAAGAAAGAGCTTTCCAGTTCACCGGGTTTGATGAAAAAATCTCGGAGGCCTGTCCCCTGGTGAGTCTGGTAAGCTTACGGAGGAGAGCCATCTTAGTCTCGTACTCCGCATAGCTTCTAACCTTAAAGCTTTCCACAGCCTTGACTAGCCCCCTTATAGATGGGTTATCAGACTTTATTACCATCTCAAGAGCTTTAGATAGCATGACAGACTGTGGAAGAGTTAGATCCAGGACTTCAGTAAACACATCTATTAAGAAATCTATGTAGTCATCGTTACATTCAGTAAATGGATTAGACAGCAAGTCTAGCTTGAGGGTGTTATCTCTCACAGACAGCCTTGTAAACCCCGGAATATTGGCATACTCTCCATGGAGATCGAAGACTAGCACGGGTATATTGAGCTTGGCAAGCTGTGTAATTATGTGTCTAGCGATAGTTGTTTTTCCAGCTCCTGTAGCCCCAGCTATTAGGACATGGGATAATAAGGATGATATAGGTACCATATAGCTCGCAGGAGAAGATATTACAGGAATGCACATGCCCAGGCTTATGGACGGGGAAGTTGGCTTAGGAGGAGGTGCTATCGTCCTAAACTTCCCTATATCGGATAGCTTTGGGATAGACGCGTTTAATGGAAGCAGCAGATCTAGGTCTCTAGAGTTTATGAGGCTAGCATCCAATGAGGTACCTGACTGCATCAGAGGGCAAACCAGCCTCTGTATGTCTTCAGGAGGTATGAGCTCAAACTCAAATTCTGGATAGAATCCAGACATGACAGATAGCATTGAGTCTACAGCAGCTGAAACCTCCTCAACTGACCTAGGACTGCTGTATTTGGACCACATTATCAGGTATATATCCATACAGGCTACTCTTTCGCCTAATGTCTTCAGAAGACGCTTTGGAGATATCATAAGCATATATGCTATGTTTAAAGAGGATCTCTCAACAATTCTGATCATAGATGATAAGACTGGAGTCTTATCAGCGTATTTTTGCTGATCCCCACTTACTTCACTTTGATTGCTTATAGAAGCAACGCGAATACCAGCTATGACATATTTCTTCCCATGAATGCTCAATACTGCAACATCACCAACCCCTCTGAGATGAAAGGACAGAAGAGGTACAGTATGGTAGATTTTCACCAAAGTAAAGATGAATAAAGCGCTCAGGGTCAGCAGGATGTATGGCAATGCTTCTCTAAGTCCAATATGCATGCGGAGCTTTGGAAGATGCACTGCTATAGCTATTATAACAAGCAAAGAAAGCACAGCTAGCTCCATCTTGCCTACTTCCTTTCGGGTCAATGTGGCCCACTGCCTGCTATGATACTTGATATCGCCCTCATGTGGTCATGTAGAGAAGACACATGTAAGTCAGCTAACCTGCATAGCATGGATTGTGTTACTATTCCCCGCTTTTTCCCCCTTAATCTCCTTAATACTGCTGAATATGCCAGGTATATCACTGCTGCCGCAACGGCGCTCGGCCTTTTGCCAACATAGTATGACTTGGGGATCCTAGCTGCTATCTTGAATGCTTCCTCTCTAACTACAGGTAAAAGCTCGATATCATCATTAGAGCCTCTAGATGATACTATGTGCTCAACCCTCAGGAGTAAGCTCTCGAGGTAGGATAGGAGCAGAGGAGGCCTTACTTTAGCAATTGAGCTATAAGTGAGAAGATTCCTCATTAAAGTTCTGACCTTGACTCTTTTCCCCATCTCTGAGACAAGAGCAACTATATTCGAGATCTTAACTGGATTAGATGGATCTACCTCCTTTACTGCAGCTAGCAGAGAAACAATAGCTATGTAAGTTGAGTTAGTAAACTTACTTTGGTGGTAAGTAATTAAGTAAGATGCTATCTCCATTGCTCTATCCCGTGCATTCTTAGATATAGATAGAGATCTACATACATAGCCTATTATTGTATCAACTCTGTGAATAAGTTTCCTATAGCTGCTTTCTTGCATTCTGATGTTCTCACTCTCCGAAAGCTTACGATGGTTTATGTTAGAATACGACATGCTCGACATGCTGCACCTTAAGACTTCATCTACGACTAACCCACAGCTTGGACATATGATCTCAAACCCCTGCACCACA
This sequence comes from Thermoproteota archaeon, assembly GCA_003661385.1. Taxonomy (GTDB): domain Archaea; phylum Korarchaeota; class Korarchaeia; order B14-G2; family B14-G2; genus B14-G2. The sequence goes on from QMWA01000002.1 coordinate 3,609, forward strand.
CACTCTACGCTACAGTTTGGGCATATCATTCAGTTATACACCAGCTAGTGCTGCCTAGCAGGCTGCTTTAATTGATTTAGCAGGTTTTCTTCAGCAAATCTTGGGGTTTTATTCAGAAAAGAGAAATGGAAAGTAATAACGGCAGCATATCCTAGTATTACGAGGATAAAGCTGCTAGAAGCCCTCCCTTTAAGGTCAGGTATACATATTCTCCTTCATTGAAATCACTAAGATCTAATTCGCCAATGGCTGAAAAGAGCAAGCCGCCTATAGATGCTAGCATGGTAAGCCTACCTCCCTCACGTCTAATCTTGTAAATCATACCGCGGACGACTATTCTCTGCTCTGCACTAGGCTCAGGTCTTGTTTTACTCATGACAAGCTCACCTTGTTCACCTATCCTATAGCTAGCTAGGTTGCGAGGTAGCTCTAGCTTGAAGCTACAGGAGCCGTCCGGTGTTTTAAGGCTTAGAACATCAATATCATAGTCGGAAAGAGGTTCAATGCCATCCAGCACTACCTTCCATTTCATCATCTGGAACCCCACAAGGTATTAATCTACAATAGCTAGTTACCTACTGGTGGTATCTTGGAAAGCCCAAGAAGAAGCTTCCTTAAAGAGCTTTTGCAACTAATAGGAGAGACTGTAACAGTGTTTACAGATAGTGGAGAGATAGAGGGGGTTCTCCTGGGAGTAGATACAGATAGCATGAGCGTCTGTCTGGCTAATGCTATGACAGAAAGAGGGAAATTCTACAGGCTCGTAGTGCCGGGAGGTAATATTAGAAGCATAGCTAAAGTAGAGGCCTCCCTCAACATGAAGAGGCTATATGACGAGATTAAGAAGACATTTGACCCAGAACTTGTTGAATACGATCAGAGTAAGGGTGAAATAAGGGTATTTCAGGGTAGAGTCATAGTCACAAGAAGAGGAGTGATAGCTGAGAAAAAGGATAGAGTGTATGAAATGGTTAAGAAAATATACGATAAATTCGTTGAAGAGAGTGAAAGGAGCTGATTTACGTTATAGCCTAGTTTTTCCACTCTTTTTAATAAGATAAAGCTTTAACAGCTTCTCATCGAGTATTATCGTGTGAGATATCCTCTTAACGAGCTTGAATGGAATAAAGACGCACCCCTCTTTATCCCTCCTGAAGTAGGCAAGAATCTCAGCAGTTTCTGGCTCATCTAGCTCCGGTTCGCATACTATACTTAATATCTCCCCCGTAAGCTCATTTACAACAAGATCCCTCAGCCTACCTATCAGCCGGCCATCATCAGTTAAGATCTGAAGATCCTTTAATCGGCCAACAGAGAATCTTGGCACCCTCCACTACACCTCCATTGGATGGGCCGGGAGGGACTCGAACCCTCGACCTCCGCCTCGTCAGGACGGCCTTATCACAGCGGAGTCATACCCCTAGACCACCGGCCCTAAAACTTCCTAGCAAGCATGTTAAAAAGGTTTCAGTTTAGAACTCTTCAGTTAAGAGTAGATGGTGGACCGGGCGGGATTTGAACCCGCAACCTCCGCGATCACGTCTACATGATGCCAACGCGGCGCGCTACCAGGTTGCGCCACCGGCCCAGCAGATTACTGCAGAGAGGATTTTAAACTTTTCCCTGGTAGGATTAGGAGCTACAGGCTACCATAGCCTCTTTCTCGTCAATGTATCCTTGTTCTGCCACTTGTACCTCCTTATCCTCTTAAGCCTACCGTACCCACAAGCAGCACAAACCCTCTTTGTGACATGATACGCATGCCTACCACACCTCCTACATCTTATGTGAGTTCTGCCCTTGGACTTCTTCCCCATAGATGGAGTACCCTTTACCATGCTTCACCCCTCAACAGGCGATACCAACACGACATTATCTCCTCTTATGATGACTCTACCTAGAGGCCTAGAAGGATCTAGTGGCACGGGGTCTTCCCCAGGTCTCCCTACAGCTAGCTCTTCTGCCCTATCTAGTACTATGTTCAGGTGGTTATCAAAGGACATGAAGAGCCCCCTTACAATACCACCACCTCTGAGCACCACTAGAACCTGTTTACCAGTGTAGGCTTCTAACTGGGTTGTTGGCTCACTCAAGTGCACTACACCAAGATCGGGGTCTTCAAGGATGTTAATAAACTAGAGGGATAGGAATTTAAGTAGCAAAGCACTAGCTGTAACGGCTGGAACAATGGGGGTGCTTAAGAAGATCTTTTCAAGAAGAGAGGATGAGGCAAGAATTGAGGAGGAAAGAGAGGACAGCGCCATAGATCTTACATATGATGCGGTAGTAGTCATTAAGCCAATGAAGCTAAGAGACATAACCGATGTAGATAGCATAGTAGAGGAGGTTAGGAATGGAAACATACTTCTAATAGACATAGCCCCGCTCGCAGAGAGAAACCCAGAAGAGCTGCAGAGCGCAGTAAAGCAGATTAAAACACTACTATCCACCATGGGAGGAGAACTCGTCGCCCACCAACATAAGTCAGACTACCCGATCCTATTGGCCACACCATCCTTTGTCAAAGTATGGAGAAGTGGAAGAACGAGGGGCTAGCGTCTATCTAACCTATATGTCTCCAGGTTATATGGAGCAGTAGCCCATATAACACCTTTAGCTCGCATTAGATGCCATAGGTCTCTCGAAAGCTCCATGGCCTTCTGAGCCTCACCATGAACTACCAGTATCTGCTGGGGGGTAGGCCTCAGCCCACCAACATAGGATAGCAGCTGTAGCCTATCACAGTGACCAGATAGACCATCTATGGAATAAACTCTCATCTTAATGTCGACAAGCTTCTCAGTACCATCTGGTAACCTAATTCTGACGCTTCGTGACCCATCTCTTATAGCTCGGCCAATAGTTCCAGCAACCTGATAGCTGACGAACACAAGCGTATTTCTAGGATCATCGCTTAAAAGCGAGAAGTAGAGGAGAGATGGGCCTCCAGTAAGCATACCTGAGCTAGCGAGTAGTATGCAAGGGCCCCCGCCAACAACATCTAGCTTATCTCTCCCTAGTGCAGGCTCAAAGTAGTCACTCAATATGGGAAGCTCGCCAGTCTCTTTGAAGCTCTTCCTAACAGAGGATGATAAGAAGTTTATGTAGTTTGCATAGATAAGTGAAGCCTGGTAGGTTAACCCGTCTATGTAGATTGGAACTCTGGATAGCTCGCCCTGAGATATTGCCTTGTGAAGGATAGACATAACTTCTTGGGCTCTTCCAACCGAAAGAACTGGTATAAGGACTTTACCACCATCCTTAAGGGTCTTGTCTACTATGGAGAGCAGCTGCTGTTCTGCTGTAGCCTGGTCTCTACGTGCATCTCGTCTACCTCCATATGTAGACTCCATTATTAAAGTCTCTATTTTCTTGAAATGTGTAGGAGACGAGGACAGCAGCCGAACTTTCCCAAACTTAAAGTCCCCAGTGTATAAGAGGTTGTGTTTTTCTTTACCCAGCTCAGCAGTCAGCAGCACCATCGCTGAACCTAGTATGTGACCAGCAGGGTAAAGCGTCATCTTAACATCTGGCGCTATGTCTAGAGTTGTATTATAGTCGACAGGTATCGTCTGGATAACAATAGAGTCTACCTCTCTCTCTGAGAAAAATGCTGGAGCACCTTCACGCTTACATACACTGAGATAGTCCTTAAACAGGAGAAGCATCAAGTCTCTTGTTGGCTGTGTGCAGTATATTGGGCCTCTATAGCCATACTTGATTAGCAGAGGAAGGCCGCCACAGTGGTCCAGATGAGCATGAGATATTATCACAGCATCTAGATACTCTGCTAAAAAGGGAAGCCTAGAGAATAGGGGGAACTTCTCTCTATAGGACCCCACGTTTATCCCACAATCCAACATGATAGTTGATGATGGCGTTTGCACAAGGATACAGCTCCTCCCAACCTCTCTCGCTCCTCCAAGGAAAGTAGTGGTAATCCAGCGGTTATCTGACAGCACTGGCCTGTGTACCAGCGTTGCAGCATTAGATAAGAAGCTACTTCTATCTGAGTAAGCTGACATGAGGACTTTACAGGAGTATTCTAGAGGGAGAAGAGCCTTTTTGGCTCGAGGTAGAATGTAATATACCTCAGGGAACCACCCTGTCTCTATTAGTAGTTCCTGGCGGCCATTTTCAGCTAGATATGAGTAAAGTTTAGGGCTCCACGTCAAAATAACAACCGTAGAATCAGGAAGCATGTATATTGCCTTGAAAAGCTTCTCCCTCTGCGGGTCTACTTTGGCTGTGGCTGCTTTTAGATACCTTTCAACCTCCTCAGGTTTCTTAAGGACCGATTGCTCACATCTCACCACTATCTTCTTTCTTATGGACTTTGCAAGCGCAGCTACTTCACTGCGATTCTCAACAAAGTACTTCATATTCTTCGAAAAAACCTTCACAATAGCTCCTTCTACTATCACCTTAGTTATCTCAGCTTCAGGAGGAAAATGATCAAGAACCCTCCTCTCAATTTCAGGTACGGTAGCTGTGAGAGCTTCCATTATGATTCCCTTTCTTCAACAAGCTCTCCTTTAACAGTGAATCTCAAGGTCCTGATACCCTTTCTAGTTATCACTGTGACATCTATGCCGTCGCCTGTACCTGTATCTCTAGATATCGCAGCTTTAACAGCATCTACAGCTAGCTTAATAGCTTGTTCCTCAGTCAACTCAGGTGTGTAGCCCTTTTCGAGTATGGAGAATGCCAGAAGAGAACCTGATCCTGTCGACAGGTACTTTTCCTCACTGACCATTCCCAATAAGTCTACATTGAGTAGCTGAGGAGATCCATCCTCTGAAAAACCAGCTATGATCAGATGTGTGATGTATAGAAATGGGCGCGCATAGAACAGCCTGTGGGATAAGTACACAGCAACTTCTCTTGGGGATAGCCTGTGCTTGTTCTCATAAAGCTCATAGCCTGCTACGGCGGCAGCTAGCTGCGTTAAGAACTGAGCATCAGCTACTAAGCCAGAAATTGTAGCATAAACGTCATCAGATATTCTAATAGTCTTTCTAGCAACCTTACTTGATACAAGCATACCTCTGGAAGCCCTTCTATCGGAAGCTAATACTACACCATCAGAGTACACGAGCCCTACAGTCGTTGTCTTCGACTCTAGCAGCGTAGAAGCCTTATCTGACCTGAGCTCTAGCATGTTACAGCACCTCACCTGACTTTAAAGAGCAGCCCCCAAGTGGTGTGGACCCAACATGGGGAAGGTTACCCTCATAGGCAAGCTACAGGCTAGAGTAGGCTGGGAATTTATATTTCTTGGGGAGGCAACAGCATGCAAGAGATGCAGACTTAGGGCAGTATGTGTCGAAAGCCTTCAGCCAGAGCGGAGGTACACGATTAAAAACGTGAAGAGGAGGGTATTCAAGTGCCAGCTGCATGGAGAAGTTGTGGCAGTAGAGGTTGAGCCTTCACCACTTGAGGTAGCGATGGAAAGCAGAAGTGTTCACGAGGGCGCAGTTACCCAGTTCATAGAGCAGAACTGCGGCATCGCGTGCTGGAATAAGAGCCTGTGTAAGCCTGTTGGACTGCCTTCTGGGACCAAAGTCAAGGTAGAAAGTGACCTAGGAGAAATCGACTGCCCTCTTGGAAGAAGTTTGAGAAAATGCCGGGTAATCCCTCTTTAGTTACCTTGCAAGCTCATAAACCTCAGTTAACTCCAGCTTAGATACCTCCCGGAGGTACCTGCTAACTAAAGCAAGGAAATACGCCTTTCTCGCAGCAAGCTCGCTTATCGTCTCTGGAGAAGCTAGGGTTCTTACCTTAACACAGCCATCCTCTACTTTAAGAAGCTCAGGCTTGGAGCCATATGCCTTCTCGAACACTGCACTAGCTTTTTCCTCAGGGCTCTCAAGGATCTTTCTGAGAATTACCCTGTACTTTAGGGTCTTAGATGCCAGCGGATGATTAAAGTTTACTCTAACTCTACCTCCACTCACCGACTCTATAACACCTCTAACTCCATTTATCTCAACTTCCTCTCCTGGCACCAGCCTTGCGCCAGATCTTCTAATTCTACGCTCTGGAAACATCCTCACCTTAGAAGGATCTCTTTTACCATACGCCTTTTCAGGAGGAACCTCAAAAACTCTCTCCTCGCCCTCATACATCCCCAATATCCCCTCATCAAGGCCCCGAGTAACCCATCTAGCGCCTAAGATCAGTAGTACAGGCTTATATTCCCGGTTCTCATCGAGCTTACCCTCCCTTTCAGCTGTCTCTCTCATTGTAGTCTCAAGCAGCTCGTCAGTATCCTTAATCCAACAGTCGTAGTCTACTAGGACAAAGTCCCCTAGCTTAGCAGCCTTACTCTGCTTCTCTACAACCTCAGCTTTAGCAGCAGCCATAGGAAGGCAGGGGCTTACGCCTTTAAAAATAGTGCCTTAAGTCTTAGTAGTAGGATGTACAGCAGAAAAAGGCAGCTACCAGAGATAAAAGACGGCATTAAGCCGATTACCAAGCTCTCTCAGAGGTTCATGGTAGATAAAGGTGTGCTTGAGTTCATAGCTAGAGCAGCAAATATATCTGAGAGGGATATAGTGCTTGAAATAGGAGGAGGCTTAGGTTCACTTACCCAAGTAATCTTGCAACATAACCCTTGTAAACTCATAGTTGTAGAGAAGGATGCAAGGCTCTATGCTATCCTTAGACAAAAGTTTACTGGGCAGAGTAATGTTCACGTGATCTTAGGAGATATATTGGAATACACACCCCCATTAAGCCTTACGAAGGTGGTTTCAAACCCACCATACCACATAATCTCAAGCCTACTCACTAAGATGTTAGAATGGCCCTTTAAGGTGGCAGTCCTTACAGTACAGAGGGAGATAGGATATAGGCTTGTATCTAAGCCTGGGACGAAGAGCTATGGTAGATTATCAGTTTTATATAGGCTGGGACACGACATTGAGCTGCTGCGAGCTGTACCTGCTAGGTGCTTCTATCCAAAGCCGAAGGTAAGCTCGGTAGTAGTGAGGATAGCAAGAACAAGAGAACTAAACTTGAACTACGGGGAGTTTTCTATGTTTCTCAAGCAACTTTTTGCCCATAGAAGAAAGAAGCTGAAAAATAGCTTGAGGAGTATCGGGCTAAAGAGACAAGAGCTTGAACACCTATTAAAGGCCATTAAAGGAGACAAGCTATGTGAGAGGGTTGATAAGTTAAGCCCTAATGAACTCTTAGAGATATATGAGGAGTATAAGAAAGCAGCTAAAAAGGAGTTAACATAATTTTTCTAAGCTTCTTAGCTTTATTATAGTGTTCCCTACAAAGCCATATAGCCCCTGCTTTGACATCGATAGAAAACCCAAGCTGCTGCAAGAAAGGTATTAATGAGCGGCTAGCTTTCTTAGCAGCAGGCTTTCCACAACCAACTACAGCACACTTCTTGGCAGTATCACTCAAGACCATCCCTTAGTGAGTGCGGCCGCCGGGATTCGAACCCGGGTCACCGGCTCGGGAGGCCGATGTCCTAGACCAGGCTAGACGACGGCCGCCACACCAAACCTAGTCTACAGGTTTAATAAAGATTAGCACTGAAACTTAGAGTGTTGTAGGAGTGGTGCCGTGGGCCGGACTCTCACTGCATTTTTGAACCGGCGACAACGCGGTCTTCAGCTACGCGTTACCATCGCGCGCTCTCCCAGGCTGAGCTACCACGGCACCGAGTATAGGTCGGTAAAGCCAACTAATAAACTCTTCTATTGGTGCATAACCACACTGTAACAAGGAAATGATTAGAGAATGAAGCTGGTGGGCCGGGAGGGACTCGAACCCTCGACCTCCGCCTCGTAAGGGCGGCCTTATGCTAGTGAGTCATACCCCTAGACCACCGGCCCGGCTACCTACTCTTGGGCTTCTCATGCTTTGGTCTTAAGTTTTTAGACTTGCACCTTCTGCACTTAGTTGCACCATAGAAGTTGCGTGCTCCGCATTCTCTGCATATCTTGTATCTCAGCAGAGCTCTCATCGCTATCTGCCTTTTAAATGGGTCTTCTATAGGCATACGAGGTCTACTTCCTCACAGCTACCTAACATATAAAAGGGTTCTTACATTGATTGTGGGGAGCATGGAGAGCAACCAAGATCTGGAAATCAAGATTCTATCGATTGTAGAGAGCAGGGATGGAGTTCATTTAAGAGAGCTGCTTACAGCCATTAGAGTGGGATTTAGTAGGTTAAGACAAGTGTTAGAGGCACTTGAGGAGAAGGGAGAAATCGTGATCAAGAAGCATGGAGGCTATACGTTTGTTGCCATCACAGATAATGGAAGGAAAAGGCTGCTGGAAGCTAGAGGCGAGGTGGAGGAGGCCTAAGCTGAAGTGATGCAGCCTCTATGAAAAGTGTTTAATAGTAAAGGAGCTGGCAAGGTGTAGAGTGCTGTAGCAGTGGAAGTGGTACCAATGAAGTTTCCACTTGACGTGTTATGTGTGAGAACAGGGACATTCTGCCCAGTATGTAGAGCGAAGATACAGGAAGGAAAGGTAACTCAGACAGATATTGATGTTATTAAGGTCTTAATAGACATCCCTGAAGCATCGAAGATGGAAGGAGAGTATGTGAAGAGTATAAAGACAGAAAGGGGGATTTGGGTCGTCATAAAGGGAGATATAAGCGAAGCGCAGGCTAGATCTCTTGGCAGATCCATGAGTAGAAGGCTAAAAAGCAGGGTTAGAGTCATTAGATACAAGGAGGGGGAGATAGAGAAGCTAATTGCAAGCATCCTTGCACCACATCAAATAGTGGGGATGAGTAGGAGGTATATTTTCGAGGACCTCGTGATACTAAAGATCTTCGTGAGGTTGAAGGGGAGAAAGAGCAGGAGAAGCTTAGATGAGGAGAGGGAGATCATTAGCCAGCTTATTGGGATGCCTATCTTGATAGAGGAGGTTTAAGGCCGCCTTCATAGTCTTCTATGTGGCTGCTTTTCATGAACTCCCTGAGTACGATGCTTGCATATCCTCCTCGCTCTAGATAGAAGGATAGAACTACTGAGTTTCTATCCACATCAACTTCTAGGAATTTAGGCCATAAGACTGCAGACCTGATCGCTCCAGCTAGCTGGGAGGGCCAGCGCTTCACGTCAGCATGGGAGAGCCCTGCTTCCCTTAAAGCCTGGCTTAACGCCTGGGATAATGGACCTCGGTAGAGTTTGAGCGTGCTGTAGCCAGGAATCGGTACACAGATAGATGCAATCCCAGATGAGCATAGCTTAGTGAGTTTAGCTGCATCCCATGAAGTCCTTGCTACAACATACCTCTCAAAGATCTTCACTATGGTACCAGGCCTTACTCTGGTGAAGTTAAAGCCGTTATCAGCTAGTATAGACAGTACTCTGTTAAATAGGTAGGCTTGATAGCTCTGCAGAATTATGGAAAGAACTCTTGGCGGTAGTGCGGATATCGCCCTTGAGATGCCTCCCCTCCTGTCTTTGAGCCTCCTAATAACCTTGGCTTCATATGAGAACGGTGTGGCATACGGGGACTCTTTTATAGCTTGCTCTAAAAGCTGGAGATCTGCCTGGAGTACAGCTTTGGCAATAAGCAGATTAACTGGGGTGGGTATTCCAAATCTCTGATAGCCAAAGTAGTTCAGGCACCCCGACTCCCTTAGCTCAGCTGCTAGCTGCTGGATCCGCTTTGAAGAAGCTCCTATGATCCTGATTCTGAATACATTCCCCTTCAGCTCTCTGGTAGCTATGTGATGGCTAGAGTAGCCTATGTACCTCACCTTTATGCCCTGAGGCAGGCTCTGAGAGGTTATTCTAGAGGCAGCTGGAATTGTTACTATCTGATGTGATATAGCTCTCTTGTCCTTAATTCCAGCATATCGGATAGCATCCACACTTATTTTAGCAGCTTTAGCGAGTTGAGCTGCAGCATACATCGTCGTGTGCCCTATCTTGGAGAGAACATAGCATCTGTATCTTCCAGCCCTCAGATGAGTTGACTGCAGCAAGCTAGCTCTGATAAACGGGGGATAAACTTCGTCGACAACAAAGTCCCAAGGATACAGCTTAGCTACTCCACCTGCCCCAGGAGGACTTGTTGAATAGAAGTTTAAACCTATTTCTGTCTCATATGTGGAACTCGTAGGGACTAGCCGCATCACCATCACAGCAGCTTAAGGTGGCCAGTTATCTTATCTACCTCCTCTTCTCTAGCTGGACCTATCGCAGCCGCAGTTATGGTTCCAGGGGGGACTTCCGTGAGACCTGCGTCCCTTATTAGTGATGCTGGTAGGCCAGCTTTCTTAGCTTTATTATAGTACTCGGTGAGCTCGTTTTCCCCGCTGCACCTGAGAACGACTTTCTTGCCGCCCTCCTTTCTCCACAATCTGTACGCCTCTGGGTATAGCTTACGGGCCTCCTCGGCTGCCTCAAGTGAAGCATGACAAGCCTGTGCTATTATCTTCCCAATAGACATTTTTAGGTCTACTCTAATCAGTATGCATTGCTTAAACCTGAACTTTCTCAGATGCATCACCTAGAATGTGTGTGAAAAGCCTTAGATACCTTTTTGCTGTCAGTTCCCAGGTGAACTTTCTCGCGATGCTAATAGCTCTCTTAACGATGTACTCAGCTAGGCTAGGGTCTTCTAAAATGGCTTTTATGGCGTTAGCCAGCTCTAAGCAGGAGTGAGGGTTGACTACTATAGCATGACGCCAGTTTACTAAGACATCAGAGACGCCAGCGAATCTAGAGACAATGACTGGCGTGCCGACAGCCATCGCCTCCAGTACAGTCAACCCCCAAGCTTCTCTAGTTGATGGCACAACAAGGACGTCTGCAGACCTCAGCACATACGGGACCTTATCCCTAGAGACCTCAGGAATGAGAGCAACACGGCTCCCTACCTTGAGACCTGAGGCTTCTTTCAATATTTCCCTAGCCAGCGGCCCTCTTCCGCAGTACACTAGATAAGTGTCCTGCAAGCTCCTAACCAGCTTCTTAAATGCAGGAAGAAGCACTAGAGGGTTTTTATATGGGATTAGAGGAGCCATAAACAGTATTATCCTCGCGTGCACAGGCAAGCCCACAGCCCTTCTGGCTTCCTCACGAGGGATCTTAGCAATAGAGGAGAGCCCCTTGAAGTCTACCCCGCCAGGTATCACTGTGATTCTCTCCCTCGGAAAACCAAGAGCAGCAAGCTCGCAAGCTAACCTTCTGCTCACAGCAACGTAGAATGTGCATGATAAAAGTAATGGAACTAAGGGGCGCATGACTCCCTTTAATAGAGCTACATCAGAGCCGTGGAAGGTAAGAACCTTGGGAGCGCGGAGTTTCGCTAGAGAGACAGCGACCCCTGATGTCACAGCGTAGTGGGCGTTCACCACATCAACTCCCCTAAGAAGGGATAAGATTGAAGCTGCAGCTGAAGCTGAAGCCGTAAAAGTTAGCCCTCTTAGTAAGGGGAGAGAGACTGTGGGCATTCTGTATACAGTCTCCATACCAGCTTTCTTGGATTCAAGATAGGATATGACCTCCACCCTCACTCCAGTTCTTGCAAGGCGGGTAGCTACCTCTGTAGCATAGACCTCCACACCAGCTGGAGTAGGATTATATGGGGCTACAAGCAGAACTGAAGAGAGGAGCATCTACTGATCAGTGGACACACATGTGAAAGACTGTTTAATAAGTTGATGAAGCATATAGCAGGGACCTAATTTGGGGGTGAAACTTACCCCTCTAGTGAAGGGGGAGACTTGCGAGTTAGAGGAGCTTTCAGGGAGGGTGCTGGCTATAGACGCATACAACTTTTTCTACCAGTTCCTGGCTTCAATAAGGCAGCCAGATGGAACTCCTCTGATGGATAGTAAGGGGAGAGTAACCTCAGCCCACTCTGGGACATTTTACAGGACTGCTAACATGCTTAAGATTGGAATAAAGCCTGTGTTCGTGTTTGATGGAGAACCTAGTCCTCTAAAGAAGGCTACATTAGAGGCCAGAAGGAAGACCAGAGAGGAAGCCATGGAAAAGTGGATGAAGGCATTAAGAGAAGGCAGAATAGAGGAGGCAAGGAAATATGCCCAAGCAGCAATCGCACTAGATGAGGAAATGGTAAAAGACTTGGAGAAGCTTATAACAGCCTTAGGAGTACCTGTGGTACACGCGCCAAGCGAGGGAGAAGCACAGTCAGCTTACATGTGTAGCAGAGGAGATGTTTGGGCTACCGCATCTCAGGACTATGATTCTCTTGTATTCGGAAGCCCTAGGCTAGTAAGAAACCTAGCTATAGTCGGAAGGCGGAAGCTCCCTGGGAAACAGGTGTATGTCAAGGTTTCACCGGAAGTGTTTGAGCTGGAGAAGATGCTTAAGGAGCTCGGTATAGGCAGAGAGCAGCTAGTTGCACTGGCAATACTCGTTGGGACAGACTATAACCCAGGAGGGGTACCTGGCATAGGACCTAAGAGAGCTTTGAGCATAGTCAGAAAGCATAAGGACATAGATAGGGTATTCAGGGAGGTAAAGTGGGAGTTTGAGGTAGATCCCATGGAGATAGCGAGGATCTTTCTTGAACCTGATGTCACCAGCAATTATACACTTGAGTGGAAGCCCGTAGATAGAGACAGGGTGCTAAGAATCCTAGTAGACGAGCATGATTTCAGCTTTGAAAGGGTAAGCAAGGCACTTGATGAGATAGAGGCTGCAGTAGAGAGGGCTAAGAAGAGGAGGAGTCTAGAAGCCTGGTTCAAATGAAAGCTCTCCATGCCTTGTGAGTTCAGCAACCAGGGCGTCGTTTCTTCCCCTATACACCACGACCAGATCCATGAGCTCCAGCTTCAGGAGAACAGCTCTCAGCTCAGTTTGAGTAACCTCCTTTAGGCAGGTCTTGCGTAGTTCCCTCAGTAAGTCAGCTTCACTAGCCCTCTTGAGCCGAGATAACACGCTGATAACAGCAGACTCTAAAAGCGAAATCAAGATCTCAGACCAGTAGGTGTTTTATTACTGAAATTCCAGCTACAGATATGTGCTCGCAACCTTTTAAAAGGGTAGCGCCCTGCTAACAGGACTTGAAGTGCAGTAGATGTGGCAGGGAGACAGGGTATCTTAGTACATGCATTCTATGCGGTAAGTCTTACTGTACAAGCTGCTTCATACCGATGATGGGAGTCTGCAAGAACTGTGCACCCAATTACGATAAGCTAGCTAGAGCTAGAGTACGCGAGTCACTCTCTCGATGTTAAAGCTGCTTAGCCCTGAGATCTCTCCAAGCGCCCTCTCAACAGGCTCTGTCCCAAGAGACTCATCCACAATAAGCCTTACTGCTATGGCACTCAACCCAAATGCTATTGGCCTCTCTGAGACATCAACTATCTCTGCTACCTCAGCAAGCTTTGACTGCAGTGATGACCTCACAGAGTCTAGGACATCTGCGCTCTCCGGGTAGAGCACCACCTCAAGCAGCACGCGCCCCAAACCATCACCTCAAGGCCCTACGAAGGAACAAGAAGGGCAGACGTACTCTCTTCCATACTGCCTACAGGTGTAGCACCTTATGATTCTAGTGGTACCACAGTTTGGACAGTAGAATGCGACCGCCCTAAGAGTGGGAGAGATTCTTCTGCCACAGGATACACATGTAAGCTGCTCTTTAGCCAACACGCACTCACCCTTGAAGGTCGCTTGAGATCCTTAGCATATAGGTTTTTCCCACCTTCTCTCTTACCAGCAGCCCCCTGTCAACGAGAGAGTTCACAAGCCTAGATACCTTAGGCCTATTAAACCCTGTCATAGCAGGCAAATCTTCTTGTTTAACTCCCCCCGCCTTGGCTACAGACTCTAGTATGGCCCTCTCCTCAGGATCTAGGTAGTTAAGGATGAGAGAAAGCTTAGCTGACACACGCTCTCTGGACAAATGTAGTACTAAATATGATGCAAGCACACCCATGATAGCCGCTGAAAGGTGGGTTAGTACTGCCTTCCACGACACTCTTAGCCTAGGTCTTGGGAAAGGTGGCATATAAGTCCCTTTCCTGAGCTCTACTAGCTTGCATTCTACTCCAACAGCCTTCAGCTCCTCAGACACCGTAGCAAAGTGCTCGCTTAAGCCTACAACATAGCATTCGTCTGGCTGGATCAGCCCGTCCCTTATTGCCTGCAGGAGGACCAGAGGAACAGGTTCTGTTTTAGAGGAGAAAATTATTGGGGCATCAAGCTCTCTTGAGAGAACAAGACAGGGCAGGTATACGGAGGAGTCCCAGCCATCAGCTAGTATTATGCGGCTTGCATCAGGCCATAGTCTCCAAGTAAAGTCCACTGAAGTCTCTATTCTGCGGACTCCTGCTATCCTAACCACATCAAGCCCTAACTCAGAGAGCTCCTCCTCCACGCTGCTGGATATAGCCAGAGTATCTCCTACTATGAGGACCCTGCCACCACCTAGTCTAGCTAGGCCTCCCAATAGCTCCTTTGTCTCGCTAGTAAGCACAGACCTCTCAACAACTGTAAGAACTGGGATCCCCTGTCTTTGAGCATATGCCATAGCAATTACCCAGTCGGGGTATATGTCGCCTCTAACGAGGATTGCCGAAAAAGGCGGCTGAAAGCTTGGGTATACTGCGATCAGAGTGGATGTGAGGGTAAAAAGGGAGAAAACAGAGAGAAGTCTCATGACGACCCCAACAAGTAAGTGGTACAGGATAAACTTAATGCGGGCCCGGAGGGACTCGAACCCTCGACCCCCGGGTCTGGGTTTGAAACTCCCCCACTGCTAAGAGCCCGGTGCTCTACCCAACTGAGCTACGGGCCCTGGCTTGTTCCAAGATAAGGCTGCTTAAAAAGTTATTGATGGACCGGGCGGGATTTGAACCCGCGACCTCCGCGTCTCTCAGGGTAGATGCGACACCGCTACCAGCGCGGCGATCTACCAGACTGATCTACCGGCCCTACCTCTGGACTGCTAGTGGGGGTATAAATAGTTGCTACTCTATAGCGTATCGGAGTATAGCAGCAATCCCACCTAGCTTCTGTAGCTGTTCTCCCCATTCAGTTTTGTCTGTTACAATGACTAAGGTAGCCTTAGTTTGCGCTGCCTCTTCCTCTATCTTCTCCAGGAACTCTTCTCCTTTAGCCTCTGCTATGTCTGAGCCGCCACACTGAGGGCATCTTGGGCTTCTGTCTGGTTTAAAGAAGAAGCCGCAGCTGTTACATCGCGCAAGAACCTCGTCTGCAAGAGACTCCAAGACTACAAGCCTGTCAGCAGCTCTAACTAGGAGCGCCTTCTCTACAGGGACTATCCCGTAGGCAACAAGCCTGCTATCTTTAGATAGCCTCTCAAATACCTCTTGAACAGCTTCACGCTCCTTGTATATTCTAGCATCTGATAGCAGCGACCTGGACTTATAGATGGCCTCTCTGACACCAGTTTCTCCTGTGTATGCTGTATCAACGAGACCTATCACCTTCTGCTTTAACATGTAGTTCAAGTAGTCACCGTTAGCGAACTCCTCCTTAGCATCACCTGGGCCAGCTATGATAATATGCTTGAGCTCCTTTATCGGAAGTAGCATCTTGTTTGCATGCTCACCAAGCCTGACATAATACCTCTTGACAGCCTCCTCCCTTCCTCTTTCAAACCTTCTCTGAGACTGGCCTCCAGCTCTGTGCTTACTCGGCACATCTGAGTTTAGCTCGTCAACTATCTTGTATGAAGCCCCCTTTATGACAGCTATTGCTGCACCACCTCTGTCCATGACTATCACAGCATAAACCTCCTTTTCCTCGAGCTGGGCTTCCAGAGGTTCTAGGTAGAACTCTGAGCTACACCTGTAAATGAAAGACGTGATGGGTTCAGGGGGCTCTATCGCAATAAGCTCTATCTTCTCCTCTCCACGGACGTTACCATAGGATACTGCCCCACAGAATATCGCTAGACCATTTTCTGGAGTCGATCTATAGAGCTTGAGGTGCTGGAGTATCGACTTAATTGCAGCCTGCACATTCTTCCTGGTATTCTTGTCCTTTATGTTAGCAGCTTGGCTGTACTCAAATCTCAGGTACCTGGTGACTTCATGTAGGTTCCTTCCAGCAGGTATGTACAGCGATATGAGCTCTGTTCCCCACCCTCTCTTGGACTTAAGCTCCTTCAGCAACCTCTTTAGGTGGAGCTTGCTGACCCTGGTCATCTCACCTCTACCTTCTACAGCCCTACTTGGTACCTCTATGTGTACCTTAAAAGCTAGCACTCAGCTTACGAGCCAGCAGAGGAAGAAGGAAGCCGACGAGAATCATCACATCGACTACAAGATAGAGTAGCCTGAGCTCTGGCCGGTGTCTTAGCATTTCGAGCTGATACTTCAGTAGGAGGACAAACAGTGCAACGAAAGCAATGGATATGAAGACTCTAACATCCTCTACCTTCATACACACCCTCGTGAGGTCTACTCTGAATGTTTATTACCTCTCAGTTAAGCGAAAATATAGGGTGGTGGTAATGGAAACCAGATGCCCATGGTGTGGGGCGTCTATATCGGTTTCACCATCAGTAACGAAGTTCTGCCCAGTGTGCAGGATGCCGATAATAGTCAAGGTGGTTAAGGGAGCTGGAGGAACCTTCTCGATAGTAGTACAGCAGGACAGAAGACCCTCTAGGGCAAGGAGGTAGAGCTGGGTGAGGATAAGGAAACGAGACATAGCCTACCACATAGGAAAAATAGCATATAGAATAGCGACCATAGGAATACCACTCTATGAGAGATATCTGCTCGGCAAGATAGAAAGGAGAGGGGAGCTGCCCAATCACATCGGGATCATTCCAGATGGAAATAGAAGGTATGCTAGAGAAGCCGGGATACCTCTGAAGGAAGCCTACGAGAAGGGAGCAGAGAAGCTTAGAGAAGTCCTTGAATGGTGCCTGGAGCTGGGGATAAAATGCGTGACAGTCTATGCCTTCTCAACAGAAAACTTCCAGAGGCCTAGGGATCAGGTGGAGACGGTAATGGAGCTCTTAACTGAAAAGATAGTCGAGGTTGCAGACCACCCACTCGTACACAAGAACAGGGTGAGAATTAAGGTCATTGGGAGGAGAGATATCCTTCCAGAGAAGCTCAGGGAGGCTATAGGATACGCTGAGAACAAGACAAGAGACTATAGTGACAGATATCTGAACATAGCAATAGGATATGGTGGGAGAGCTGAGCTGGTTGATGCTGTGAGAAAGATAGCTGAAGATGTGAAGAGAGGTATGCTCAGCCCCAACCAAATAGACGAGGAAGTGGTCAGCAAGTACCTTTATACGGCAGGGCTTCCGGATCCAGACCTGATAATAAGGACATCTGGAGAAGAGAGGCTCTCTGGGTTCCTGCTCTGGCAGTCAGCTTACTCTGAGCTATACTTCTGCGATGTCTACATACCTAAGTTCAGGAAGATCGACTTTCTGCGAGCAATACGAGTTTATCAGCAGAGGCACAGGAGATTCGGTAGATAGCTAAAATTACTGGAGCAGTTAGAAGCGGTGGGATGACCATGGCAGCCACTTCAGTTCCACACGAACTCCAGGAGAAGTATAAGAAGGTTGAAGATCTGGCCAGGCAACTCAGGAACATGACTGCCACTCTCAGAATGGTGCAGGAAAACCTAGAACAGCTTGAGAACACGCTTGCTAGGCTTGAGGAGACACCAGAGGATGCTAGGATCTTCGAGAGCATAGGCAGCTTCCTAGTAGAGACGGAGAAAAGCAAGGCTGTAGCCAAGCTTAGAGAGCAGATTGAGAAGTATAGAGCGTATATAAAGGGGCTTAAGAAGAGAATTAAGGAAGCTGAAAAGGAGTATAATACGCTCGCACAAGAGCTCATAACAAGGGAAACAGCTCCACCAACTACTGCTGGATAAGCCTCTCTAGCGCTTCTTCGAACATCTCCATGAACTTCTCAGCTAGAGCGTGGGGTATTTGGCCGCCAGCAGCCTGAGCATGCCCTCCTCCCTCCCCACCTAGCCTACTGCATACCTCACGCATTATTGCCCCGAGATTTGGAGCTGTTCTGCTGGGGGTAAGCCGAGCAGATATCTTCACTTTGCCATCGTCTGATCTCGCCAGCCCTACTACAGCAACTGCATAGCTGAATTCTCTGAACCCGCTCATTATGGTCGTTACTGTGCTTATTATAGTATCTCTTATATCTGAGGCCCCTAGCAGGAACACAGCTTTAGCAGCCTTCACTATCCTGCTCTCCCTATTGGACATGAGGAGGGATATGGCTTTCCTGAGATCTTCCCTGTATGATGACATGATCTCTCGGCATCTATCTGCATAGAGGCCTGGAGATATGGATGCTAGGATAGCTAAAGCCCCATGCCCCATTTTACCACATGCGTTTAATGTCTCACTCATGCTCCTCAAGTCATGAAAGATGTTAAAGCTGGATTTTTCGGTTATTGGATAGGTGTATCCGAATATGCTCTTTGCCTCCTCTTCGCTTAGACCTACAGCTATCATGTACTTTACCAACTCTGTTGCAAGCCTCTTCTTCTCAGAGTCGCTTAAGTCCGACAGCTTTGTCCACCTTTCCTCTCTAAATGGCTGTATCCCGAGGTCGTATAGGAACTTGTAGCACCTGCTTTCGTCTCCAGTTAAGCCAGGTATGAACGGGTTACTTGTGTTTAGTAGAGCGAAAAGGAGGGGAGTATCGCTTCCTCCAGATAGTCTAAGGTCTAGCTTCTGCCTAACAACGCCTAGCCTCATGCATTCCTCTAGTATCTCCCTGTTTACACCGAGGAAGCTCCCTTTCTCGCCTTTATCCTGCAAATCTCCCATGGCACCTGCTAAGGCCAGTACAGCGCTATCGGGATCGCTCTGCAGGCTGGAGAAGATCAGATACGTGAGCCCTGAGCTACTTACCTCTAATCCGCCATTTACACTATACATCCAGGCATTGACATGGACCACATTCTCTGGCTGGCTTAAGTTAGGTACCTGATGGTGGTCTATGACTATAACCGGCTTATTCACACTCGACAGAGCATCCACATGTGCAGATCCCAAGTCTAAGAGCATGACGACATCATATGCTGACGACTCTACTGAAGCTAGAGACGAGACCATGCTTCTCTCAAGCTGCTTGAGGGGGGTGTAGTGGAAGAAAACTCCTCTCTTGAACAAGTACCGGCAGGCTATTCCAGCTGAAGATAGGCCATCAGCATCTATGTGAGATAACACTCTGACGCATGCTGCTTCACTCAGTATACTCTCGACTTTAGACACAGCGTCTGCTAGCTGGTCTCTTATATCCATGTAGGATCCTCGAAGCTAGATGGTCAGGTACCGCTTCAGATCCCAGTCTGGTGGAAGCACACCTTCACGCTTGTAGTACTTGACTAGCCTTCTTATCTTGGCTTCTACTAGCTGGAGGTTCCTCTTATTGTGGATGTCTTTCTTATGCTCCTTGAGGTGCCTCATTATTCTCTTTGCCTTGTTTATGAGGTTGGAAAGGTCCTCAGGAATAGGAGGAGCTAAGCCGTGCTTCTCCAGTATTCTGGTGAGTTTAACCCCGAGTACCCTCTTAACCAGAGGTACACCATAGCTGTCTCTTAGGATAAGGCCTATCTGCGAGGGAGGAACGCCTCTCTTAGCTAGATCTACGATTATCTCCTCTATCTCTGCAGCTTTTATCCTAGTCCAGTTGGGGACTACTGTTGGAGGCGGCCTGTTGGAGTGAGATTGCCCTTTTCTCCTAGCATGCATTCTGCCCATTCTTTCCCTCACCTAGCCTTGTGTCCACGAGGATATATATTCTGCTAGCTTTCTCAGAGCTTTTGCTCTGTGGGATACCCTGTTCTTTTGAGGCCCCATCTCAGCGTAGGTTTCTCCAGACCCCTCTAGTGGGGCAAATATCGGGTCAAATCCCCATCCCGTGTTCCCACGCTCCTCTAGCGTAATGTACCCGCTTACCTCAGCCTCCACTATGTGAACTCTATCAGAGGAATCTACCAGAGCCAGTACAGACCTGAACTTAGCTCGTCTATCCTTTACTCCGCTCATAAGCTTTAGGATACCCCTACACCCGAGGGTCTTGTATACATAGGAGGAGTATGGGCCAGGAAACCCCCTTAACACGTGGATCTCTAGCGCAGAGTCCTCTATGAAAAATGGACGGTAGCTTAACTCTCTTGACAGCATCCTAGCACTCTCTGCTGCAACTTCTCTCACATTGCTCCTCTGAACCTCAGTATACTCTTTTAGACAGATGTCTACAGGAACTCCTAGAGAAGCTAAGATCTGTTTACACTCACTAGCCTTATTCTTATTTGAGGTGATAAACAAGAGAGGCCTCAAGCTCTATACCTCCCTCTGCTATAGATTTCACCTGCCCTCTTCAAGACAGGGGCTGCAGCAGCCCCTCTAACCTCCGTGTAGCCTTTGTTAAATAGGGACACCCCATCATGGTAGATGTTGGGGTGAGTAGAGTCTATGCAACGGTAGAGGAGGTGTATGTCCTCACCTTGGTCCTCAATCCTATTAGAGTAGAAGCTAAGCCCAAAGTCTATCAGATAGAGCCTTCCTCTGGATAATATGACGTTTGATGTGGTTAGATCGCCGTGAATTATTCCAACAGAGTGGAGCTTACCGATCATCGCCCCGAGATCTCTTAGAAGGAAGGTATTCTTGCTAGACAGTGTATTCCTTAGGGTTAAGCCTGGAATGTGCTCCATTACTATGGTAGCCTCATCTAAATCGACATAGAGGACAGCTGGACAGAGGACACCAGCTTGCTTTGCGTCACGCATGATCTTAGCTTCTAGCATGGTTCTATGTCTTCTTAGCTGTTCATCTAGCTCCTTTAACCTGTAGCCCTTAGGCTTTCTCACCTTGAAAACAGATGGAATCCCCAGGAAGACTCCCCTGATAAGTATAGCTTCGGCACCAGCAGCTATAACTTCATGCCTAGCTATCTCCAACCTTCTCTCCCTCTTAGCGGGACAAATGCCACAGCACCAGCCTTCTTGGTCGAAACGGATCCCTTAAGATCCTTCCTGACCACGAGCAGCTCTTGGCCCCAGAGGGAGTGAGGAGGGCCTATTGGTATAACCATCAGACCACCAGGTGCCAACTGATCGACCAGAGGAGGAGGAACCCTTGGTGCAGCAGCAGTAACCAGAATCCTATCGTATGGAGCGTGAGGGGGATACCCAACACTTCCATCACCAACTATCACAACGACTCTATCTGAATATCCCGCAGATTTGAGGTTCTGGATTGCACGTTGGGCTAATATCTCATCTATCTCTATGGAGTACACCTTACCCCACTTAGATCTATCTACATCGAGGGGGGCTACTATCTCAGCTATTGTGGCAGCATGGTATCCACTTCCAGTCCCAACCTCCAGCACCTTCATTCCCACGTCAAGCTCTAGGAGCTCATTCATCAGGCAAACCATGTCTCGCCCGGCTTACAGCCGTGTGGCGCACTTATGGTTTGCCCTCTCCCTATGGGGAGCGGAATGTCATCGTAAGCCTGCTCTCTTAGGTCTTCTGGGACGAAAAGCTCTCGCCTAACCCTTAGGAATGCCTTCTTGACCCTCTCAGTCTTTATAAAGCCTTCGGCCTGCAGTAGCCTGCATAGCTCAGCTCTCCTCTTATCAAAGCTCACATACACCCCCAGAATCTTTATGTGTATGCCTAAAATATTACCTGAGATGCTGAAGGAGGAGATAATAGCCTGGGGACACCCTAACATAACAGCAAGACATAGAACAACGTTTCAGGTGACAAAGGACCCTGAAATAACCAAGAGAGCAGACTGTGTGATAGGAGTTAAGGCTAATAAGGCATGTGCAGACCTTAGTGATGAGATGAAGCAGCACATAAAAGCAGGGAGGCTGCTGAGAATAAGAATACAGGCTGGAGGAGTTACCGATGAGATAATAGCGAGAGGAGCTAGAGGCGCTTCCCTCGCTAGTGAAAGAGACCTTGTAGTGAGGAAGTCAGCTTACATAGATGACAGGACGCTAGCAATCAAAGCCAATAAAGCTGCCAGAGAGATCGATAGGAGGATAATCAGACTAGTTAGGAGCCCAAATACAGTGATCAGGATCATAGTAGAGGCTATCTAGCAGTGAACAAGAGATACATGCTGGGTGCTAAGCTTTAAAACCTACAGGTACTGGTAGCTAAGTGGGCCCGTAGCTCAGCCTGGGCGGTGGGGCAGTTAGAGCGCCCGATGTGTGAGGTGTAGCTGATAACCGGGAGTGTACTATACGTACACCGAGGTCGAGGGTTCAAGTCCCTCCGGGCCCACTGGTGTCGGCATTGAGGTCAGGGAAGTTGCTTATAATAGACTCCAGCCTCCTTATGGCCATAGCTGAGAAGAGAGGCTTGAGCTTAGATAGATTGTTCGAAGATACGCTCTACAAGTTTGAGCTCGCAACCACATCCTCTGTCCTGAATGAGCTGAAGAAGATGGCATCCAGTAAAGGAGGAAAGGCCTTAAAGGCCAGAGCTGCCCTCTCAATTGCTGAGAAACTTAGGATAGTTGATAGCGTGACAGAGGATGTTGACACAGATGTCATAGAAGTAGCTGCGAAGTTAAGAGGCATTGTAGCAACATGTGACTTGGAGCTGAGGAGAAAAGCTATGAGAAGAGGGGTGCCTACACTGTTCCTCAGGAGTAGAAAAAGACTTATGGTCAACAGCCCGGTGGGAGGCTACCTCCCTTAGATCGGGTGTAGAAGATGTTTCACATAGCAACATTCAGAGATACAGTCGAGGTAGAGCCTCACGAGCTCGGGGAAGAACTCGATAAGGTCGTGTTAGAGAGGCTTAGAAAAAGGTATTCAGACAAGTTCATTCCAGGAATAGGGTATGTTGTTGAGGTATTAGGTGCAAAGAGGGAGAAGCTTGGGAGAGCTTCTCCTTTCGACGGAAACATATATTTCAGAGTACTCTTTGAAGCGCTTGTGTTCATGCCTGAGCTCATGGAGATAGTTGAAGGGGAAATCGTCTCAGTAGTAGACTATGGGATATTCGTGAATCTTGGGGCTGTACGCGCCCTAGTGCACATATCTCAGCTTGCAGACGACTACTTCAGCTACGATGGAAAGAACCTAGTAGGGAAGAAAGTTACCTTTAGCGTCGGGGATATTGTGAGGGGGCGCGTCATAGCCATATCTAAATCCCGTGAAAGAGGAGAGAAAGTAAGGCTTAGAGTCAATCTCACATGTAGGCAGCCTGGACTAGGCAAGGTAAAAGGTGAACAGAGTGAGGCTTAAGGCATGTAAGTCCTGTAGAGCAATAGTAATAGAGGGGGATAAGTGCAGCAGGTGTGGTTCTACACAGCTCACACATAACTGGGACGTGCTCTTTATATTACTTGACTCAGATAGGTCTGAGCTTGCTAAGAGGCTTGATGTAGACACGGAAGGAGCATACGCCCTGCTGGTGAAGTAAGATGGAGGAAGCCATAGAAGTAGTCAGTAAGGTTAGTAGGAAGTCAATTCCCAGGAGGGAATACGAGATAAAGGTGAAGCATGCAGGTAGAGGGATTCCGAGCAGAGCTGAGCTGAGGAAGATGCTGATACCGAATTTAAGGGAGAATCCGGACACGACTGTGATAGTCAAGATACTCGGTGAGACAGGGCTTCAGGAATCTAAAGTTATCGTTCATGCCTATGACGACAGAGGAGTAATGGAGCTCTTTGAGCCGGGTCACGTCCTTAGAAAGAACTTTCAGATAGAAGAGAAGGAGGGAGAGGAGGGTGACAAAGGGTAAAAAGACCAGCGCATACAGATACTATAAGATGGAGGGGGGCAAGCTCATTAGGCTGAATAAGAAGTGCCCTAGATGCGGGAGCTTCCTAGCAGAACACAGAGACAGAAGATCCTGTGGGAAGTGCGGATACACGGAATTCAAGCAGACAGAAGCATAGCACCAATAAGCTTAAAACAACAGAAGCAGCTCTCTAAAGTGGGCCCGTAGCTCAGCTCGGATAGGCTCCTGAGGAGAGCGCCGAGGTTACGTGCAGGCCTGCGGAGAGAGTAGCGAGCCGGAGGCCGAGGGTTCAAGTCCCTCCGGGCCCGTCTTATGTTATAGGAGGCACGACTAGAGTCACTTGATCTCCATCCTTAAGGCTAAGAGCGGCACGTAAGTTCTTTGGGGAGATTACCTCGACTATTCCTCGTGGGTGATGGGTCCTCTCAGGCTTGACTATGTGCACCCGCTCAGACCTGTTGAGAGAGGCAAGATAGCAGTAAACAGCACCATACCTCCTACCTTCATGTGTAAACCCTGGAATAACTATTGGAGACAGCAGTCGCTCGATGGCTATTAGCTTCGGTAGGTCTCTCTCATGTAGCCTAATGTTGAGTGTCCCAGGATATGGTGTATAGCCCAGCTTCTCCTTGAAAGATGAGAGGTATCTGGGGAGAGACATGTAATATCTGCCTTCACCGAGGCCTGAGACTACATTCCCATGTAAAACAGCTGGGATCGACATGTCAAGAAGAGCCTTAGAGAGAGTGGAATATAGCTCCTCTAGTATAGCGACTGCCTGTCTACTTAGCTTTAACCTAAGCTCCCCTCTCTCCCTCCTCAGCTCGATGAGCCCATGCTGAGACAGCTCTGATATCCAGCGGTATGCTGTCTGCCGTGGGATGCCTACTTTAGATGCAACATCCCTCGGAGTAAGGTAGCTGCTGATGCCGCTCTCAGATAGCTTAATCAGAGCATAGAGCAGTCTAGGTGGTAGATCGCTGTATGACAGCAAACAGGCACCAACCATACAAGTGTAGGGGGGTTAATATAGCTAGAGCAATACAAGCACAGAAACTGCTTGCTAGGAAAGTCGTAACAAGGGACTTAGGTGGCGAGGTCAGGAGAGTCGCAGGAGTCGATGTAAGCTACCCATGTGAGAAGAAAGCTCTAGCCTGCCTAGTTGTCTACGACTTGGAGTTAGGTAGAGCTACTGAGGCAAGCTGTGCACTATGTGAAGTCAGGGTCCCATACATCCCTGGGCTTCTAGCTTTTCGAGAGCTTAAGCCTATGCTTATGGCTGTGAGGGAAGCTGGCAGCTTTGATGCTATTATAGTGAATGGCTGTGGTGTAAACCACCCTAGAAGGCTTGGGCTTGCATCTCACCTCGGCATCGTGGCAGGAGTCAGAAGCATTGGAGTAACTAAAAGAAGCCTCATCAAGGAAGGCATTCTAGAGGAGAGAAGCGGGTACGTAGTCAGAGTAGTTGATGGTGAAGCCGTTGAAGCGATATTAAGAGCCAAGACCGGAGGCCGTCTTGTAGTCGGGGTAGGGCATGGCTTCTCGTTGGAGACGGCAGTATCCGTGGTGAGAGAGCTACTTGGTTGGAGGAGGTTTCCACTCCCACTTGCTGAGGCTCACATGCTCTCGTCTAAGATGGCGCGGTTGCTGAGGGCAGAAGCAAGCTTAGCAGACAGAAAATCTGACCTACACCTATCTAACAGTCCTCTTATGTAGTCTACCTTGGGCCTTATGGGAATGAGCGCCTCAGGGTAAACCAGCGTTGACAGAGAGCTGTATATATCGTCTATGAGCTCAATGCATCTTTCAGCGTACTCTAAGTCTCCACTTAGCATCTTGGTTAGCATGATCCTCCTTAGCTCACCTGCTACATCAGCTAAGCCGAGAAGGTACTCTCTAGAGGGGATACCGAGGTCGGCATGAGTTGGAATGGGGTCCCCCTTTAGTATAGCGAGTAGGATAGCGGCTTCAGCCAACTCCTGAGAGACGCTGCTCAGATACCTCTCTACCAGAGCTGTGCTCCTAGAATCCCAGCAGCTTCTCAAAGCTAACCTGTACCTCTCCAGCGAGCTGGTGATAAGCTGCTGAGCTTCTTCTAAGGCGCCCCTGACTAGCAAGCTTATAGCTCTCTTGATGCTACGCTGAAGGTCTCTAGCTAGCTTAAACACCTTCTCTCGGATCTCATCATACCTGTCAAGCTCTTTCCTAGCTTCCTCAACAGCAGCAGAGAACATGAAGCTCTTAGGAAGTTGGGTTTAAAAACATGGAGCTGAAGGTACTTTGGGTGTAGGATGGTAGAGATTCCACCTGATGTCAGGAAAATACTCAGAAAGCAAGGGTATCAGATTGTGCTGAGGCATTCTGGAGTGAAGCTGTGCTATTGGCTTAGAAGAGCGCTCCTTGATGGAAGGACATGCTACAAGCACAAGTTCTATGGTATAAGGTCTTGGAGATGTATACAGATGAGCCCAGCTGTCATATACTGCCCCAACTCATGTCTTTACTGTTGGAGAGTCCAGCAGGGGGACATAGAGGGCTTGAGTTGGAGCAAGCATACACCAGAGGCTCCTGAAGCATGGGATGACCCTGAGGAGATAGCCAAAGAGAGCATTAAAGCTCAGAGGACGTGCATAACAGGGTACAGGGGTGTTAATGCGATAATGAAGAGGGTAGAGGAGGCGATGGACCCCAAGCATGTTGCAATCTCACTTAGTGGAGAGCCTACGCTATACCCTAGGCTGGGAGAGCTCATAGAAGTCTATAAGAAGATGGGAATGACAGTCTTCTTAGTTACAAATGGGCTTTACCCTGAGAAGCTGCTGTCACTTGAAAGCGAGCCAACCCAACTCTATGTCACTATACCTGCCCCAAACAGCGAGGTCTATAGAAAGCTCTGCAGGCCATCCCTAAGAGACTATTGGAGCAGGCTAATGAGGACTGTGGAGGCCCTGAGCTCCTTTAGCTGCCCAACAGTTATGAGGCTAACTCTGGTGAGAGGCATTAACATGATAGATCCAGAGAGCTATGCTGGAATAATAGCTGCAGGCAACCCTACTTACGTCGAGCCAAAAGCCTACATGCATGTAGGGTACTCGAGACTTAGGTTAACATTCGCACACATGCCCACTCACGAGGATATAAGAGAGTTCTCAGAGAAGCTGGCAGCAGCATCAGGATATGACATCATAGATGAGTCTGCTGATAGCAGAGTCGTGCTACTCAGCAGGCTAAAGAAGCCAATCAGGTTCACATAGAGGCTAGCAGGATGACTGCGGCTGACTGAGCAACGGAAGCTGCTAAGAACATCCAGTCAGTCTTAGACATCGGAGGAAGCCCATATGCCATGGTCCTCTTCTTAGTGTACCCGAAGCACCTAGACTCCAATGCTTCAGCCAGCTGGTAGCTCCTCCTTATAGCACACACAAGTATTGGAACGAGGAGAGGTATGTAGTTCTTTAGCCTCCTCAACAGAGACCCCCTCTCCAGCTCCAACCCCCTTGAAGCCTGCGCATCCATTATCTCCTGGGCCTCCATTGCAAGCGTTGGTATGAATCTTATAGCGGTTGTGAAGGTGAATGTCACATAGAATGGTATCCTGAGCTTGGTCATGAGGTCGCTTAGCTCAGATGTGTGTGTAGACCTAAAGAAGCTAGCGAAGCAGACTACTAAGATCACAAGACGAAGGCCCATTGCAAGTGAAAAGCTGAGGTCTCTTGTGAAAACGTAGTTGAGACCGAAAACCATAGCAAAGAGCAGCGAGGTCGACTTTAAGAGCGAAAGTACCACGGAAGCCACTCCTCCGAGAGCTATAACCGGCAGAACCATTATGACAGCTATCAGGAGCTGAGCTTTTAGGCTAGAGTACGCTATTGAAAGCACCATGGCAGCTACCAGCCATATGAGCTTAGGCCGAGGATCTACTCTGCTAAGCCTTGACAGCTTACCCTCATACTCAAATGCTGCCAGAAACGACAGAGCTACCACCTAGCTTGAGAGCTATGCTCTCGGCAAGCACCCCGTAGTCAAGAGACCTCGGTACAGAGAACCCTCTCTTGGATAGGTGGGCGTATAGGTCTACAGATACCGGAGGAACCAAGTTACATGACTTAAGAAGGGTATAGTTGAAGAATATGTCTTCAGGAACACCTTCAGCTATCACTTTACCCTTAGACAGGAGAACAACCTTATCAGCACCTAGCTCGGATGCCCACTCGACATCGTGTGTTATCACAAGCACAGCTTTCCCCTCAGCCTTCATGCCGAAAATCAGGTCTATAAGAGCCTTCTTCTGCTTTGCATCTTGGCCTATGGTCGGCTCATCTAAGATCAAGTACTTTGGCTGCATCGCATACACAGAAGCTATCGACAGACGCTTCATCTCCCCGCCACTAAGCTGCCACGGCGGTGTTGAAGCATATCTCTCCAAGCCAAACTTCCTTAGGACAGAGAGAGCCTCGTCTAAGGCCTCCTTATCGCCTAATCCTAGATTCCTCAGGCCAAAGGCAACTTCCTCAGCAGCGTTCTCAGCAAAAAACTGGTGCTCAGGGTTCTGAGGCACATAGCCGACTATCCTACAGAGCTCTGCTACGCTATGCTCTCGGGTATCTAGGCCATCTACCACAACACGGCCTGACTTAGGCTTCAGCAACCCATTCAATAACTTAGCTAAGGTAGTTTTACCAGAGCCATTCTCCCCCATCAGAAGAACCACATCCCCATCGCTTATAGTCAGCGATACATCATCTAACACAGTGGCCCCCCTGCTGTACCAGAAACAGACTCTTTCAACGGAGATCAAGGCTACTCACCGCAGATGAAAGCTGATCCACCAGAGAGGAAACTGTCAGGGCTTTGATCGGCAGCTTAATCCCAAGCTCCTCAAGCTTCAGCTGAAGCTGCACTACACGCGGCGTCGATACCCCAAGAGAACTCAAGTTCGAATCAAATAGCACTTCCTCTGGTGGCCCGTCTCGCACAAGCTGACCCTCGCTGAAAACCAGGATCCTGGTAGCTAAAGGAGTGAAGACATCAAGCCTATGCTCTACTATCACAATGGTGGTCTCCATCTCTCTTAGCTGGCTTAGCATTAGAGCAAGCTGGAGAGCGCTCATTGGATCTAACTCAGCAGTAGGCTCATCTAGGACAAGAAGAAGCGGCCGCATAGCGACCACAGCTGCTAGAGCTGTCCTCTGCTTCTCTCCACCAGATAGCTTGTATGGGGGGACATCACGTAGGCGGTCGAGGCCAAAGTACTTCAGTATGAACTCTGTTCTCTTGATTATCTCCTCCCTTGGAAGGCCTAGGTTCTCAAGGCCAAAAGCTATCTCCCTCTCTACTGAAAGAGAGACCAGCTGGTTATCAGGATTCTGAAACACCAAGCCCACATCCTTAGAGAGAACATACACGGGAATCGTCCTAGTGTCAACTCCATTAATGAAAACACAACCCGAGAACTCACCTTCATAGAAGTGAGGGATTAAGCCGTTTAGGAGCCTGCAGAACGTCGACTTCCCTGAGCCGCTTGCACCTGTGACCAGTACCACTTCTCCTCTCTTAATTTGCAAACTCACGTCTACTATGGCAGGAGCGCTGCTTCCAGCATACTTGAATGTAACATTCTGGATGTCAACTATAGGCTCTGGCATGCATAGCTCAACACTTAAGTGTCCATCATGTACCTATTTTTAACCTAATCCAAGCGCGGTGAGAGGAGAGCATGTCCTCAAGAAAAAGGGGGAAGAGAAGGATACCGAAGCAGTGGATGCCTGTCATTGCTTTAGATGTGTTTAAGGGTAAGACAATAGGCACAGTCCTTGTAGGGAAGCCAAAGTCCGCTGTGGGCAGGATCCTAGAGGTTACCCTCAGAGATTTGACTGGAAGCTTTGAACATGAGAAATACAAGCTTTACTACAGGATAACAGAAGCCAAAGACAGCACAGTTTATGGAAGATTCTGTAAAGCGGCGATAAGCCGAGATTTTAGGGCATCGATGATAAGGAGGAGAAGCAGCTTGGTAGAGCTGTTCGTCGATTCTAAGACGAGCGATGAGATCCCAGTGAGGCACTTCCACACCATAGTAACTAGGTACAGGATCCGAACCAGCATGAAGAAGGCAATAAGGAAGCTTGTCTCAGAGAAGCTGCTAGAGATAATCCCAACACTGACTCTAGAGGAGTACATAAAGTCAGTGCTCTTCGGCAGCCCAGTCAAGCTAAATGAAGAACTTGCACAGGTCTCCAGGAAGATATGCCCCATAAAGAACGTTGATCTAAGGAAGCTGCTGAGAACAGACATGATAAGAAGGTAGTCCTGTGTGGAGGCAGTAGTGCTGGCAGCAGGAATAGGCAAAAGACTGAGGCCTATAACACTTAGTAGGCCAAAGGTCATGATAGAAATCGCTGGAAAGCCCATACTAGAGCACAACCTGGAGGCTCTCAAATCAATAGGAGTAGATAGAGTGGTTGTTGTAGTAGGCTATAAGGCAGCAGACATCATCAGATATTTTAGCAGAAAGGAGGAATGGAAAAGAATCGAGTTCATAGTACAGGAGAAACAGCTTGGAACAGGTCACGCGCTAGCATGTGCGCAAGAAAAACTGAGAGAAGACGCCACAATAGTCTACTATGGTGATGTCTTGGCAGATATACAGTCATTATGCAAGTTTGCTGACAAGGCATCCAGCGGAGAGGCTGCTATAGCAGTCTACGAGGTGGAAAGGCCATGGGAGTATGGTGTATGCATTATAAGAGGGGGGGAGCTGGCAGGAATCGTAGAAAAACCCAGACCAGGGGAAGCTCCAGGAAAGCATGTTTTCGCTGGAATAGTGGTTGCAGACAAGCAGATCATTAGCAAGCTAAGGGAGCTTAAGCCATCTAAGAGGGGGGAGATCGAGCTCACAGATGCACTCATCAAGGCAGCATACAGCACTAGAATAGAGGCTATAAAGCTAGACAAATGGGTGGATATTGGCAGAGCACATAACCTCATAAAGTCCATTGAGATCATAGCTGAGAACACGGAATACAAGGGATTTGATAGAGGTAGAGTAGCATATGTAGACAGCGAAGCAGATGTCAAGGGAGAGATAGGCCCCCTAGTATCTATATCAGAGGGGGCATACGTCGGAGAGGGCAGCACCATAAGGCGAGCAGTTGTTTTAAAGTACAGCAGCATAGGCGCCTCGTGCCTAATAGAGAACACCGTCATCGGTGAGAGGGCTCATATATCAGCCAACTGCAAGCTAATAGGGAGAGAAGACAGTGCTCTGATAGTTGGAGACGAGAGCAAGCTGGGCAGCAATACCCATATTAGAGTATAAGGACAGAATACGGGAGCTAAGGTGCGAGTAGTAGTATGCTATCCAGCACCCTATAGGGTTGGGTTCAGTGGAGCAACAGTGCCGCTCTTGTATAGCTTATTTGAAGCACAAGGTGTAGAATGTGAGCTTGCCTTCCTAGATACGATACCAGTTAGCTTAGAAGGCAAGAGAAACCTAAGGGACTTTGACATCATAGCGTTTACTGTGCAGTATGAGTGGGAGTACGTGAACCTCGTCAAGATGCTGTTAGCCTCTGGGATAAAGCCCACTAAGCCCAGGAAAGGGCCTATCATAGTTGGTGGAGGGCCCTGCATCACCTCGAATCCCGAGCCTCTAGCAAACATACTCGATGTAGCTGTGGTGGGAGACGCTGAGGAAGCCATTCCCAGGCTATGTGAAGCTGCTGCCGAGGGACTAAGCGGAATTGATTCACTCATGGGAGAGGAAGGATTCTATTTTTTCAGCGAGAAGTGTAGGAGAGCTGTCTCGAGCGAGATAGCTGAGGCCAAGCTCCCCAGCGTGGCATCTGAGAGGATAGAAGCTACAGTCTATGGGAGAGCAGCTAGAGTAGAAGTGGTCCGAGGATGCCCTATGCTCTGCAGATACTGCCTCATCGGGTGGACAGCTAAGCCCTATAGGGAAAAGCCCATAGAAAAAGCTATATCGGAGATAAGAGAGCAGGCAGAGAGCGTACAGGCCAAAAAGGCTGTGCTAATCGGAGCCGGGCTGACATTCTACAGCAGATTTGAGGAAATCTGTGAGAGAATAGGGACGCTGGGAGTAGAGGGGAGCATGGCTTCCATTAGACCAGAGCTCATAAACAGAGAGAAGCTGATAGCTATGAGAAGACTTGGCCAGAAAACTCTCACAATGGGTGTTGAAACAGGGTCAGACAAGCTTAGGGACGCCATTGGAAGAGGAGGTAGCTCCGAGGACGTGCTGGCGGCGGTTCAAGAAGCTGTAGAAGCTGGCTTCAGCAAGGTGAAGGTGTACCTGCTGGTTGGTTTGCCCGGGGAGAGAGAGGAAGATCTAGCTGAGACAGCCAAGCTTGTTGAGGAAATTAGAAGGCTAAATGTCAGAGTGCAGGCTTCAATAAACCCGCTTATACCGAAGGCCCATACACCATCTCAGTACTGGGGCTTTATCGGCTATAGGGAGGCCAGCGTGAGAGCTAGGAAGCTAGCAGCTATGCTGAGGAAGGTAGGCGTGAAAGCAGCACCTGGCATAAGCCCCTCTGAGGCAACCATACAGGCAATGCTCTCACTGGGAGGAAGGGAGCTGGGGGACATGATAGTGAAGGCTGCTGAAGCTGGTAGGGGAGCAGGAGGATGGAGGAGGGTTCTAAGAGCATACGGGATCAAGCTTGAAGAAATCAAGCCCAAAGTAGATGTAGGAGAGGAAGCCCCATGGGACAGGATAGATGTCGGAGGCACAGAAAAGCTAGTGCTGAAGGAGTACTATGAGAGCATGAATGCCCTCAGGACCTAGCGACTATCTTCACCACAGCACCTGATGGAAGCGGCTCTGTCGACGGGAGCCTAACTTTCCTTAGCACATCAATCGCGTGCTTAAATGACTCACCTATCTCACTGTGTATGGCGTATGCTAGGTCTATTGGAGTAGCCCCGGGAGGCATGAGATAGACATCAGGCAGCACCCTTCCCTCCTGGTCGGATAACTTGCCTTCATTCTCCACAGGGAACACAGGCTTATACCCAAGTACATCGAATACAAGAGACTCCAACGCCTGCTGTACACCTGTGCTCCCGTAGACATCTAACACCATCCTTTTAACAGCCTTAAGCGCAGCCGCTTGAGCTGGAGTAAGCCTCGAGTGGTCCAGTATCTTGAAGGAGCTAGCACCAGGAAGGTAATCTATCAGCCCTTCTGATGAAGCCTTCTTCAATATGAGCTCAGCTTCGGCTGAAGTCGGGACGACCACATACCTCCCAGCCATAAGGCTCCTAAGCCGCTCTATGTTCCTCCTAGCAGAGGGCATGTCAGCCTTATTAGCCGCAACGACCATCGGCATGCATAGCCCCCTTAGAGCCCTGGAGAAGCTTAGTATGCTGTCATCATCCCATGTTGCTACAGCCTTCAAGTCTAGCTTAGCTCTAGCAGCAGCCTCAAGCACGCTAGACTTATCAACAGACAAGCCAGACAACTGCGTTGCAAGCACCTGAGCCGCTTCAGCTACCGACTTTGGGGGGATGCGCCTCAGCTTGTGCATTGCCTTCTCCACTATAGAAGCCACCCAATACACAAGCTCCTCTTCAACAAGCTCCACATCTCCCTCGGGGGGATATGACCCCGGCTGAGCAGGCTCTCCATCAGGGCTGGTGGAGCCAGAGGCGTCTACCACAAGGATACTGCCAGTAGCTCTCCTGAGGTCGTCTAGGAACCTATTCCCTAGACCTCGACCTTTATGAGCTCCTGGAACTAGGCCAGCTATGTCAAGAAGCTTAACTGGGGTAAATCTAGTTCCCCTTATACACATCCCATAGCGTGGATCACACTGAACACCTAAGTGGACACAGGGGCACTTCACCCTCACATAAGCTACACCCTCATTTGGGTTTATGGTTGTGAAAGGCCTGTTGCTGACCTCAGCTGACGCCATGCAGGCAGCATTGAAGAAGGTAGACTTCCCGACGTTGGTCTTCCCACATACGCCGATCAGCAAAAGCTCACCCTTTTAAAGTAGAGCATGAGGGTTATATTAGCTAGTGGTGACCAAGCTATGCCAACAGCGCTAGAAGCTACCTGGCGAAATAGGTTCAAGGATCCAGTGCTTGTGGAGCTATGGAGGAAAAGGCTTGCAGTCTGGAGAAAGCAGCCTGCAGTAGTCAGGCTGAAGGGGCCAACTAGACCAGATAAGGCTAGGAGGCTAGGATACAAGGCGAAGCAAGGGGTAATAGTAGTGAGAGTTAGAGTCAGGAAGGGAGGAAGAAGAAAGGGCAGGCCTAGAGCAGGAAGGAAGCCAGCTGGGCTGGGAGTAAGGAAGCTCACACCAGCTAAGAGCATAAGGTGGATTGCAGAAGAGAGAGCAGCAAGAAAGTACCCGAACCTCGAGGTTCTCAACTCTTACTACATAGCTGAGGATGGTAAGTACAAGTACTATGAGGTCATACTGGTAGACCCACACCACCCAGCTATAGCATCAGATCCCCAGCTCAACTGGATAACAAGGCCAGCACACAGAGGTAGAGTATTCAGAGGGCTTACAAGCGCGGGAAAAAAGAGCCGAGGATTAAGGTAACATGGCCTTTAAGCGTGCCACAATAGAGACTTATGCTTACCCAACAGAGGATCCAAGCAAGGTAAGGAAGGCCCTGCTATCCCTGATACCAGAGCACCTCAGAGAGGAAGTAAAGCTGAGACACGAGAAGCTCAGAGGGCAGTTCGGATATAGCATTGAGAAGTACACCATCACAGTGAGAGGAAGGAAAAAAGCCACTGAGGTAGCTAGAAGAATAATCCAGAGCCTGCCCAAGAAAGACCTAGAGCAGCTTCTCGAGAGAATAGACCTACATATGGATGGAGGAACCCTCTACATAAGGGTAAGCAAGCAGAAGGCACTTGAGGGAGTAATCGAACTAGAGGAAGGAGGAGACATTATAAGAGTAGTACTAGAAGGCAGCAGCAAAAGAGCAGTGATTAACGCGATCACGAGGGGAGCTCATAGAGATGAGCAGAATGAAAGGTGCCCTGATAGGATTATACGCCAGAGACTCTAAGAGGATAGTAGAGCTTGCCGGCGAAGCAACAAACCTGGGGTATTCCATAGTGGCAGTGATGGCTAATACTGCAGGCTCGCTTAAAGTACTCAGAGAAGCACTGCCTGAAAGCAAGCACATAAAGCTTGGAGCCCACATAGCTTGTGTAGAAGACTGGAGGACAGAGATAGGAGAGGCCAGGAGATATGCTGACATAATAGTTGCAGAGCCTAAAAGCCTCCAAAGCTGTAGAGCTGCAACAAGCCATAGGGGAATCGACCTGATAGCTCTCAGGGTAGCGGAGAGGAAGCTGTACTTTGACGACGTCTCAGCTAGGCAAGCACAAGAAAGAGGAGCTGCAGTAATAGTGTATGTATCAGATCTATGGGGCAAGGGAACTAGAGAACTCCAATATGGCCTCAGGGTCCTGAAAACTGAGCTTAAAATAGCATCAACTAGAAGGGTACCGGTGCTCCTGGGAGCGGAGGTGAGAACTCGCTGGGACCTCCGGAGCCCTAGAGTGCTCATGGCTTTAGCTACTGTGATGCTTAACTTGGATCCGCCGATGGCAGCCAATGCAATAACAGTATTCCCGAGGGTTATGTTGGAGAGAGGAAGGGAGCTGGCCTTGCTCAAGGTCAGGGGGGTCAGGGCTGCGGGCTAAGATCCCGATCAAGGCTAGGTGGAGAAGAAGATACATCCTCTTCAGGTACCTCGGAAAGCAGACAATAACCACGAGAGAACTCAGCAGCCTCCTTTACAGCACAGCCCTGAGAGTAGGGGGAGTAACTATGCTATCAAGCAGCATACTAGAGCTAATTTACTTCGAGCAGGACACTGGACTGGGAGTTCTGATGACAGACCACAAGAGCCTAGACTATGCCCTATGCACAATGGGGCTCATATCAGAGTATAGGGGATCTAGATGCAGACTGGACATAGCTAAGATAGGAAACACATTGAGATCGCTAGGGCTGAGCATAGAGCAGCTTAAGGCAGCAGCTAAGGCAGCAGCTAGGCTGGCGTTGCAGCTTCAGTAGGCTTTTAAATGGCATAGCATACTACTTCAGCTAGCGGAGTGAGAGGTGAACCATGTGTTCCCAATGGCAGGAGGATACGACAGGGCAATAACCGTCTTCAACCCAGAGGGTAGGCTTCTACAGGTAGAGTACGCTCTGACTGCAACCAAGCAGTCAGCCATATGCTTCGGGATGAAGTGTATAGATGGGGTCATACTTGGCGCAAGAAAGGGTGTTACCTCACCGCTAATGGAGGAAGCTGAGAAAGTCTTCAAGATAGACGAACACATAGGAGCAGTCTTCGCAGGGCTCAGAAGCGACGGAAGAGTGCTAGTGGCAAGAGGGAGGCTGGAGGCGCAGATAAACAGGCTTACATTCGGTGAGCCAATAACAGTAGAGGCTTTAGCAAACAGGATAGCAGAGTATGAGCAAGTACACACCCAGTATGCTGGATCCAGGCCATTTGGGGTTCTAATGATAATAGGGGGAGTGGATACAAAGCCCAGGCTCATGATGACACACCTAAGCGGCTTTTACCTCCCATATAAGGCTTATGCTGTTGGTATGGGCAGCCAGACAGCTAGACAAGTCTTCGAGGAGGAATACAGAGACGACATGAACATAGACGACGGGATGAAGCTAGCCATAAAAGCGGTGCAGAAAGCAGCTGAGAAGAAGGTCCCACCAGACGACCTTGAGATAGCGGTGATCAGAGTAGAGGACAAGAAGTTCACGAGATTGACACCGGAGGAGGTGAAGAAGTACTTTAGAGCAGCAGGGTACTGAGGGGGCGCTTGTGACAGAAGCCATAATCGCTAGAATCAGGAGAGGAAGACACCGCTTCGAGATACTTGTGAAGCCAAATGAAGCCTACAAGGTGCTAGAGAGGAAGCCAGTGGACATAAAGGAGGCTCTAGTGGCTGAGATAGTATACAAGGATTCCAAAAAGGGGATCCAAGCCTCCCAAAGCGAGCTCAAAGAAGGCTTCGGCACAGATGACATCTACAAGATAGCAGAGACCATACTCAAAAAAGGAGAAATACAGATAACAACAGAGTATAGAAGAGAGCTTATCGAAAGAAGAAAGAGGCAGATAATCGACTATCTGTGCACTTATAGCGTAGACCCGAGGACAAACAAGCCACACCCAAGAGCGAGGATAGAGAAAGCACTGGAGCAAGCTAAAGTCAGGATAGACCCATTTAAACCAGCAGAAGAGCAGGTAAAAGACATACTGCCAGCACTATCCCAGGTGATACCCCTTAAGGTAGGCAGGACAGTGATTAAAGCCAGGTTCCCAGCCTCAACAGCAGCCAAAGCCAGAGGAATCTTAGGCAGGTACGGTGATGTAAGGTTTGAGGAATGGCTAGAAGACGGAAGCCTGCAGCTAGAGGTGGAGATCCCATCAGGGCTCTCAACCAAGGTAATAGAGCTGGTAAGTAAGATGAACGGTGAGATAATCCATGCCAAGTAGCAGAAAAATCCTCTTCGAGAACAGGAGCATAGTAGTGCCAGGCGAGGTTGTAGCGATCGGAAACTACAAGCTGAGCACAGGAGTATTCAGAGAAAGAGATGCCGTGAAAGCAAGCAAAGTAGGGCTACTAGACGTCAAAGGAGATAAGATAGGTGTGATCCCCCTTGAAGGAAGCTATATACCATCAGTAGGCGACGAGGTGATAGGAAAGGTCATAGATGAAGGAGTAAACATGTACCTAGTAGAGATTAAAGCCCCCTACAATGGAGTCCTACTCAAGAAGATCCAGCCAGATAAGCCTACTAAAGGAGAGCTAAGGATAGGAGAGACAGTAATGGCTAAAATCATAAGGTTTGATAGGGGAGCCAACCCGCTCCTGAGCATAGACGGGCCAGGGCTAGGTCCACTTAGAAAAGGCATGATACTTGAGGTAGAGCCCAGCAAGGTCCCAAGGATAATAGGAAAGAAGGGATCAATGATAAAGATGCTCAAGGAGCTAACTGGCTGCGATATAAGAGTAGGAAGAAATGGGCTAGTATGGGTGTCCTGCAAAGACCCCAGGATCCTAGCGGTCTTAGCTAAGGCCATAAGAAAGATAGAGCTGGAATCACATGTCTCAGGTCTAAGCGACAGAGTTAAAGCAATGCTCGAAGAGGAGTTAACTAAGGTGAGAGAGGGGAGCTAGTTGTCCATTTTTATAGAAAAACCTCCCGAAAAGCTAATCGATGAAGACGGCACGCGAATAGACGGCAGGAAACCTGATGAAATGAGGCCGGTAAGGATAGAAGTTGGAATACTCGAGAATGCTGATGGTTCAGCTTACATAGAGTGGGGAGGAAATAGGATCCTCGCAGCAGTCTACGGGCCAAGAGAACTACACCCAAAGCACCTAGCTCAGCCGGACAAGGCCGTGTTGAGATGCAGATATAACATGGCTCCGTTCTCGACATCAACCAGGAAGAAGCCTGGGCCAGACAGGAGGAGCATAGAGCTCTCAAAGGTCATCAGAGAAGCCTTAGAGCCAAGCCTGTTCCTCCACGAGTTCCCAGGAACTACAATAGATGTGTTCGTTGAGGTACTTAGGTCAGATGCAGGAACTAGAGTAGCAGGGACGACAGCAGCATCCGTAGCCCTAGCAGACGCAGGAATCCCCATGAGAGGGCTCGTCTCAGCATGCACAGTCGGAAGAGTGGGGGATGTACTCGTCCTAGATGTAGGGCATGAGGAAGACCAGTGGGGAGACGCTGACCTAGCGCTCTCCATGCTAGTAGACTACAATGAGATAACACTTCTCCAAATGGATGGGACGCTCACACCACAGCAGCTCAAGCAAGCCATAGGCATGGCCATGGACGCCTGCAAGAAGATACATGAGCTGCAGAAGCAGGCTATAAGAGAGAAGTACTTGAAAATCGTGAGGGAGATCGCAGGTGAGACCAGCACATAGGCGTGTAATATCACTCTTAAAGAAGGAGTACATAAAGACCATAATCAAGGAAGACAAGATTAGAGAAGATGGAAGGCACCCACTGGACTACAGGAAGATCGAAATCAAGGCAAGAGGAGGGTTCACGAAGGGAGAAGGTGAGGCATGGGTCAGGCTAGGAAGGACACAGGTGCTAGCAGGAGTGAAGATAGATGTAGGAGACCCATACCCAGATTCACCTGACACAGGTGTGCTAATAACCCATGAGGAGCCGCTTCCACTGGCATCACCTACATTCGAGCCAGGGCCACCAGATGAGAACGCAATAGAGCTCGCTAGGGTAGTGGATAGAGGAATAAGAAGCGCCGAGGCAGTAGACTTAAAGCAGCTTGTAATACCACACCCCACTGATCCAGGTAGGAATAAGGTATACCTCATCTTCCTGGATATACATATACTAGACCACGATGGAAACCTACAAGATGCATCAGCACTAGCTGGAATAGCTGCGCTAATGACCACAGTGATACCTGAGGTCAAGATGACAGAGGATGGGAAGCTCGAGGCAAACTTAGAGAAGCTTAAGCCCCTGCCAACGAAGGCCATACCAGTCAGCGTGACCATAGCCAAGATCGGAGACACCTTAATAGTCGACCCCAACCTCACAGAAGAGGAAGTAGCAGATTCCAGAATAACAATAACAGTGGATGACCATAATAGAGTCTGTGCCATCCAGATGCTTGGAGGAAGCTTCACGCCAGCAGAGCTAGAGCTTGCTATAGACATAGCAACAGTTAAAAGTAGGGAGCTTATAGAGAAGGTCAAAGCTGCAGTAAAAGAGGCTGAAGCGAATGCCTAAGATAATCAAGGCCCCCAGATATGGTAAGACCGTCAGAGACAGGTACAATGAGGCGGTTAGGAAAGCTAAGGCAACGTATGAGTGCCCAAGATGCAGAATGAAGAGAGTAAGACAAGTGATGGCAGGAATCTGGAGGTGCAGAAAATGCGGAGCAACATTCACAGGAGGAGCATGGACCCCTAGAACAGACATGGGGTCTGAGAGAAGAGTGCTGCCACCAAGCGCAAAATGATCCTGATAACAACATCTAGAAGACCAACCCAAAGGATAAGAAGCTTCATAAAAGACCTAGCCAGATCAATACCGAATGCAGTCAAGAGAAACAGAGGCAAAGCTTCCACTGAAGACCTCTGCATCGAAGCTGTCGCAAGAGGACTACCCAGAGTGCTTATAGTGGAGAGATGGAAAGGAAACCCAGGAATGCTGAGGTTTATCCTAGCAGCACCAAGACTATGTGAACAGATAAGAATAGCATTCATACTGAAGGGAATAACCCTATCGAGGGAAATAGGGCTGAAAAGCAGGAGGAAAACAGACAAAAGAGAACTCATCATAGCAGCCCCATCTAACGCAGGCAAAGAGAGCCAAACCCTATGTGAAGAACTCGCTTTTTGCCTAGGAGAGCACATAGCAGTCGAGCACATAAACATAAGCAGGAAGCCAGAGGGATATGAGGAGTACTCCGTGCTCGCTCTGACAGCATGGAATCAAGGCTGGAAATTCACCTTCTACGATGGGGAGACCTGGGATGAGACCGGCCCAAGGTTCACAATCAAAGGGGTTTGGACCTTTGGTAAGGCTTAGAGCCGAGATAAAGCTTGAGGGGAGGCCTCAGGAGGTCAAAGCGATTAAAGCCGCGCTTAAGCCTGAAGTAAACAGGATGGGTATCCGAGGAGCTGAAATCAAGATGCTAGAGTCGGAAAGAGAGGTTATAATCGTGATAGAGAGCAGTAGCCTGACGAAAACGAGAGCTGTCTTGGACTCAATCATCAAGTGGAGCATAATAGTTTTAAAGACATATAATGCCCTGACGAAAGCTGCGGTGAGCCCCTTTGGGCACACTAGAGGAGAAAATATCAGCAGCAATACTAAAGAACCCAAGCTCCCTGAAGATACTCAGGAAGAAGGCAGGAGTAACACAAAGGGAGCTAGCCAGAGAAGTTAACGTATCACAGAGCTTGATAAGCAAGATAGAGAGAGGAAGGACGACGCCTTCACCAGGTCTTCTATCTGAGATATCCAAGATAATAGCTAGCAAGCTCCAAAGCATAGAGATAAGAGCAAGCGATATCATGGGAGATCTAACTGAGGTAGATCCATCAGACAGCTTAGATAAGGTATGTGAGCTGCTCCTAAAGGGGAAGAGAGTAATCCTCGGGAGAAAGTGCATAACGCATAGGTCCTTGATCAAAGCTGCAATAGAAAACCCAGAGACACCACTGACTGCGATACCAGCAATAGACGCAGCAGAGGAAGCAGCTCTGGTAGAGGAGGACGAGCCGGTTATGAGGATAGCAGAGCTGCTATTGAAAAACGAGGTAGTAGCAGTGGCTAGAGGGGAAATTATAGTGGGTATCATAACGAGAGAGGATGTAGTGAAGGCAATAAGGAAGTTTATGG
This sequence comes from Thermoproteota archaeon, assembly GCA_003661385.1. Classification (GTDB taxonomy): domain Archaea; phylum Korarchaeota; class Korarchaeia; order B14-G2; family B14-G2; genus B14-G2. The sequence goes on from QMWA01000002.1 coordinate 44,764, forward strand.
GGATACCAGCTAAGGGTGGAATATGAAGGCAGCTGGAATAGATCTCACTGGATCGGAGAGCAAAGCAACCTCAATTGCAATAGTCTCAGGCGGCAAGATCAGGCTTTACAGGGCTACAGCAGATCATGAAATCATAGAAGTGGTATCCAGAGAGAAGCCAGACGTAATTGCCATAGACGCCCCCCTAACCAAGCCACACGAAGGGTATCTCAGGAAACTAGAGAGAAAAGCCGCCAAAGAAGGCATCAAGCTGCTTCCACCGATGCTAAGAGGGATGAGAAAGCTCACAGAGAGAGGAGTAAGGCTTAGAAGAGCCCTAGAAGAGAGGGGATTCAACGTAATAGAAGTTCACCCCACATCTAGCAGAAAGATCCTGGGAATCTCAGGCAGCTTAGAAGAGGCTTGGAAGAACGCGCTCGGCATAGCTAAGGTGAGCACCTCACCCGATATAAAGCCCAGCAGAGACGACTTAGATGCCCTTCTGGCAGCAATCACTGGAATATACTACCTAAAGGGTAAGTATAGGTCAATTAAGGGAGAGGGAGAGCTTATACTCCCATCACCATAGCTTACAGAGATATCCTATACCTATCCCTCAGCTCTCTGAGTTTACCTGAGTTCCAGCCTTCTACATTGCTATAGTACCCTGTTATCCTACTCCAGTATGTGACAGCCTTACTACCACAATGTGGACAAGACTCGTTTAGCAGAGGAGATACACGGTGGCAGCTCTTACATATAGTGAAGTCCTTAGTGTAAGCAAAGTAGCCTATCTGAGACCCCAGGGCTATCTTCTTTGTGAGCCCCCACAGCGCCTCTGGGTCAGGGTGGGCTTCTCCAAGCCATATGTGGAACATGTTCCCCCCTTCACCGAGTATCGGGAAGAACTTCTGTTCTATCTCTATCTTCCTGGCTAGAGGGATCCTAGCCCCGACGTACACGTGTGTACCATTAGAGTAGTACACAGGTAGGTTGCGGCGTTCACCAGCTGCTATGGAAGCTGCAGCAGTCTCAACATCACCTTTAACAACAGACTTAGCCTTCTCCCTGAACTTCCTGTTCACTAGATCAGCTATAGCAAGCCTCTGTGCAGCAGACTCAGCTGGTGTCCTAGCGAGGACCAAAGGGAGCCCAGTCTCCTCTCGGAGCTCCTTCACAATCTCTCTAAGCTGCAGAATGGTCTTCACTAGGAAGCGTACAGCCTCCTTGCTCTCATGAAGCTGGTACCCAGTATGGTACTGAGCCATCTCATTGCCTCCAAGCACACCTATCGTGTAAACAAGAGAGTCCATGTCAACTAGAGGCGGAAGCTTCTCGCCAGTAACAGGATCTCTAGGCCTGTATTGAGCGAATGGAATCCCGTAGTTCTCGAGCTGCTTCCTGAGCCACTTCTCCTTGACTTCAAACACCTTCACTATCTTAGAGACAACTTCTCTAAGCAGCTCAGGCACTAGAGCATCGTTGCCATTCGCTCTATAAGCTATCCTCGGGAGATTGACAGTCACAACCTGCTTTCCACCTAAGCTAAAGTGCTCCCCACCTTCAAGGTAGAGCTTATCATAGAACTTTGGATCCGACTCTGGACCTGATGTAAAGGTATATGCACAGCACTGGTAGCATGAGACCCCACGGCCATACATCCTGTAGGGAGGCACCATGTTGTCTATGTAGCTTCCACCGAACTTAGC
>QMWA01000003.1 GCA_003661385.1 Thermoproteota archaeon
TGGAGTGCTTGATATAGAAGGTCCTATGCTAGAGTTCTATAGAAGCCCCTCTGAAATCTCGTGGTTTATCATCTTAAAGATACCTGTACCTGTGTCTGTTATTCCCAAAGATGACTTCCTACTAGCCTATAGGCTGCTATCAAGCGTAGCGAGAATAGCTGTGAGCACTACCGTAGACGAGGCCAGAGCTATAGGATGTAGGCTTCCAAGGAGCTTCTAATAGCCTCACCTTGCGCTTAGTGCTCTCCTCTCTATTTCCTCTTTGACCTTTATAGCATGGCTTGTATTCCTGTCGTTTCTGGCTGCTGCTATGATTTCTTCAGCTAAAGCCTCTTCTAAAGTCATTGGGCTTCTAAATGCTCTTAAAGCCGCTCCCTGTGTTATGTGCCTGATTGCAAGGTCAACCATTCTTGATGGAGAGACGTCTACGGCCTGGTGGTAGAGTATCCCACCATACATTACTCTAGTTGTCTCTTCTCTTGGAGCTGCGTTCTCTATTGCCCTAACAAGCATCTGAATCGGGTTTTCTCCCGTTCTTAGGTATATCAGCTCAAATGCGTGCTTCACAGTCCTTAAAGCTTTCAGCTTCTTCCCTGGGTTCTTGCTATTAACCCTATCCCTTTTGTTGCCATAGTTTATTGCCTGCCCCATTAGCCTGTTGACTAGCCTCTCAACAATGTTTACCTTAGTTTTCCAGAACTTCCTATGCTCGTGCCTTCCCTTTGAGTGTGGGAGGTAGACTGGCCTGAGCGATATCACGTTCTTTAAGGCTGGCGACCTGACTTCAACATCCTTGAAAGACCACTTTCCAAATAGCTTTAGCTCATCTAAGGTCAAGCTATCTCCTCGGCTTTTCTATCTTACCTATCAGGATGTGATACAGTGAGGCACCATTTACTTTGATTACCTTCCACCTGACTGTTGGAAGGTCTCCCATAGTTCTTCCTTTGCTTCCACCTATGCCCTCTATTACTACCTCATCGTGCTCATCTATCACGTTAAGGGCCCCATCTCCTGGAGCGAACACCGTTATTATCTTGCCGTTCTTCTTTAGCTGTACTCTAACACATTTCCTGAGCCCTGAGTGAGGCTGCCTGGCTTCAAGCCCCACCTTCTCTATCACTATTCCAGAGGCCTGTGGTGCCCCTTCTAGGGGGTCATATTTCTTCCTATACCCATACACCCTCCTTCTCCAGTAGTATGAGTGCTTCCTCCGCTCTTTACATATTCTCTTTAGGCTCCTAGCTGCGAAGAGCCCTCTAGGCTTCGCCAACTTACCACCTGGCTTGCATCAACTTTACATTATTTTGATGTGTGCTATCCCTCTGTATATCCTAGCTATCTCCCTGACTCTATTAATGTTTCTTCCCTCTCTACCTATTGCTAATCCTTTGTCTCTCTCGTCCACTGAGACATAGGCTATCTTCTGTCCTCCCCGCTCTGTTATCTTTATGTAGTTTATCCTAGCTGGGGACAGAAGTTTCCTTATGAATGTCTCATCGTCCTTGGCTTCCTCTACGACATCTATGTTATATCCAAGAATTCTCCTGATTTTGTTGATTTTCTGGCCTCTCCTGCCTAGGGCGACTCCCAGCTGGTTCTCTGCTACGACAAACAGCACCTTCCTCCTCTCTGGGTCTAAGAAGCAGTCCTTTACAGTAGCTCCCGTGAGTGATTCGAATAGTGATATCATCTGGAGCTCCTCGTTTTCAAGCACTCTCCTACTTTTCAATTGTATCCTCCTCCACCATCTTGAGTATTGAGGAGTCACCTTCATCAACTATTGCGAGCGTAGATATCAGGTGAGGTCTTCCATATGCTCTACCTAACTCGATGCTTGATGATGGATATATAAGTAGTGGCACCTTGAGCAGTCTGGCATAGTATACTATTGTCTTCTTCTTATCTTCTGGTGTGTTCTCAGCTAGGATCACAGCCTTTATCTTCGGTGTACTCCTCTTAAGTGCTCTGACCACGCTGTTGTATCCAAGCAGAGTTTTTCCGCTTCTAGCTAAGATCATTAGCTCCTTATCTATAGCAGCTTTCGTCTTCAGCTTGGCTCACCCCAGAAAACCTTTACTATGGCTTCTCCGACCTCAGGTGCTCTGCCTACTATAATGCTTTCCAGCACACCGCCTATCTTATCCCTCTTGCCGCTTACTGCTGCTTTAACTATGTTCTGTACGGTAAGCTCATATGATGCATTTGCAAGCACGCCTTTCTCGTATTTGACGACTCCAAGCCTACCCACTTGCAAGAGCTCTCCTCTTCTAGTCATTATGTCAGCTAGAAGCTCTAGGTGTCTTCGGTCAACTACTATCCCCTGATTACTCAGTACCTTACTTAGCTCCTCTACTAGCAGGTTTCTTCCAGCCTCTATTCCAAACAGGGCTATGACTTCATGTACGTTACTGGAGTACGTCCTAGTTGTGTCTATCTCCTCTAGCTCAAGCACTTGCTTTAGGACAGCCCCCTCTATGTGTATCACATTCTCTCCATTCTCCTCTTTCACAACAACCCTCTTAGCTCCAGGTATTCCCTTGACCACCGTGTTCTCTACTTTTATCAGCTTTGCTCTCATTTTAGCCATGCTATCCGCCTGTATGGTTATGAGTATGCTTTTATCTCCAGTCCTTTCTACGCTCACCTTGGATATCTTAGAGAGAGCTTTCTCCACATCCTCTACTGTGAGGTTGTGCTCCCTCAGCTTCTCTACATCGAGCACGTACTCCACCTGCATCAGCTCATAGTATATGTTCTCCTCCTCTATGAGGTCTGATAGCTTAGCCTCAAGTATCCTGTTTGCCACTTCCTGCGCCTTCTTCTTGTCCCTAGCATACTCTCCCTTGAGATAAGCGACTACATATGGGGACTTCGGTGTCTTTACAGCATCTATGAGCTCAGCTATCCTAGGGAGCCCCATCACAATCGTTATCTCAGGCATACCAGGTGTGTGGAATGTCCTCAGCGTCAGCTGGGTAGCTGGCTCTCCTATGCTCTCAGCTGACACTATACCTATTGCAGACCCTGGCTCAAGCCTTATCTTATCATATGCTTCAAATACCCTGTCCATGACACCTCTAATGGCTGCCTCGCTTAGCTCTACCCTCTCTACCTCGTTCTTTACTTGTCGTCTGATCCACTCAGGCACTTCCCTGTATTCATCTATGATCTTCTCTGCTTGCTTACTGCTGATCTTTTTCTCGTTCTTGTGCTCCTCAGCTTCTTCCCTAACTATCTTATGTACGTTTATTGGGTTTCCATGGAAGTCGAAGCATGGGTCTAGGCCGTCCCCACCAAACTTAAACTGGATTATCCTGCCATGTGAGTCCCTTACTGTCCAGTCGTAGTCTACTGTGAGATCCTGAAGCGCGTTCACTATTCTCCTGTATGCGTACCCGCTTTCTGCTGTTCTAAGGCCCTTGTCGACCAGAGTTTCCCTCCCAGCTATCGCATGAGCGAAGTACTCGCTTGGAGTCAGCCCCTTTCTGTAGCTGCTTCTTATGAAGCCTCTGGCTTCAGGGTCTGTTGCCCCCCTCCTATAACATGAAAGCGTCCTTCCCTTGTACCCTCTAGATATCCTCTTCCCTTTGATTGACTGCTGTCCCACCAGAGCCGCCATCTCTGTGAGGAGCACTGGAGAGCCTCTTGCCTTCGTCTTAGCCATCATGTAAAGTGAGTTCCTCATGGTCATCGTGCTTCTGACAAGCTTCTCAGCTCGAGTCCTCACGCTATTCAGGGTTCTGACTATCTGAAGCTCAGCTGTGTCCTCAAGGCTCATCCCCGGTATGGGCTCAAGCTCCTCCTTCCTTAGCCTCTCAGCTATTTTAACAGCTTCCCTCCTGCTCTCCTCTATCATCCTCTCTATTTTCGCTATGTGCTCTGATGGCAGCTCTATGTCCTCTATTCTAAGCGACACCAGGCTATGTGGGGGCTTAAGTGCTGCCTTAAGCAGCTTGCTTAGTATCGCCGACGACTTCTCGCCACCAAGGTCTCTGATGAGCTTGTCTAGCAGCGTAAAGTGCTCCTCTGACATGGCGCCTATAGTCCTGCTGTCTAAGACACCCCATAGCAGCTGCCCTCGCTTTATCACGACATAAGCTTCATATGGGCAGAGTTCCTTCTCACATACCCCTCCTTCCTTATCGCATTTCTCACAGACTGAAGCTCTGTCCTCATGGTCTATGTCTTCTGGGATGAAGACGCTTACAGCCTGCTTCCCGGTCCACAGCTGGATAGGCTCCAGTATGGCCGGCTCAGGAGGGTCAATAGGCTCTTCTAGTGTGGCTAGTATCCTCCCCAGCTCAGCCTTCGTTAAGAACCTGTCTTTTCTAGTGAGCTTGTAGAGTGACGTGATGTAGTCCTGCCTTGGTCCTACTATTGCTCCACCGAACCTAGGTGAGAGCATGTTGTTCTTCACGTTAAGTATCTCACTAACCTCAACCCTGGCGCCAAACAGCTGTGGAGCGTGTACGTTCATTTCGTCACCGTCGAAGTCAGCATTGTATGGCGGGCACACAGCAGGGTGTAATGTAAAGGAGTTGTATGGCAGTACCCTAACCCTATGTCCAAGTATTGAGAGCCTATGCAGAGACGGATGTCTATTGAATATCACTGGATCCCCGTCTCTGAGGTGCCTTTCGACTACGTACCCTGGCTCAAGCTCCTCTATCAGCCTATCCTTGTTCATGGAGCTTATCTTCACTCTATCTCCAGTAGGCCTTATTACGTAGTTTGCGCCAGGGTGTTCGTCTGCCCCCCGCTTAACGAGCTCCTTTACCTCCTCTATGTTAGACTCGGTGACGTGCACTGGTATAGTTAGTACTTTAGCTATTGAGATGGGTACTCCGACCTCATCCAAGTCTATCATGGTGTCTGGGGTTATCACGGTTCTAGATGAGTAATTTACCCTCTTTCCAACCAGGTTAAGCCTAAACCTCCCTGTTTTGCCCTGCCACCTATCCATCAGAGCCTTAAGGGGCCTTTTCGTCCTGTGTACGGCGAGTGGTATGCCCATGCCCGTGTTCCTGTACAATGTTCCCACGTTTATCTCAAGCATATACATATGATCTTCTACGGTTGAAGCTGGTGCGCCTCCTTGTATGGCCTCTTTTAGTGATATGTTAGCTCTCAGGATGTCTACTAGCTTGTGTGTCAGATCATCTTCTGACTTTTCACCAGTTTCCAGCGTTATAGATGGCCTTATCGTTATCGGTGGGACTAGTATTACAGTCAGCACGGTGTTCTCAGGCCTGGAGTTCTTGGGGTCGAAGCCGACTAAGATGCAGTCTTCATCCCTTATGTCTTCTAGCCAAGCTCTTATGTCGTTTGGCCAGAGCCTTGTTGTCTCATCTTCTAGGTAGAATGTGAGTGGGGGTGTGAACTTGATCTTCTTGACTGGTGTTCCACAGTGAGGGCATTCCTTCACCTTTCTAGTCCTGTTATATACTATTTTAGCGACTTCAAGTGGTGTCTTCTTCCCCTCTTTCACTAGCTTCCTCAGCCTTTCACACTCTTCCTTAGGCAGTAGAACTCTCTTGCATTTCATGCAGGTTGAGGCTAGAGCCTGGTAGATGTACTTGGTGAACGCTATGTGTAGGACAGGCCTAGCTAGCTCTATGACGCCAAAGTGCCCTGGGCACTTCTTTAGAGTGTTTCCACACGTTTGACAGACTTCTCCAGGCTCTATTACCCCCATTCTCGGGTCTAATGGCCCCCCTCTTACTGGCCTCCCATCTTCATCGTATATCTGTGGGGTGCTAAGCTTTACCTTCCCTATCTTCCTGATTTCTTCAGGTGAAAGTATGCCGAACTCGACCTCATCTATGACGAAGAGCTTTCCCTCACCACTAGACAACTTCAGACGCCTCCTTAAGCTTTAACCTAGGCCTTATACCAGCTGATATAAGCTCCCTAAGGAACAGGAAGAACGCGTATCCTGTCGACACAGGGACGACATCACCTTTATCGCCACATAATATGCACACGAAGTCGTCTCTGAACTTGTCATAGTACCCCAGCAGCCCACACTTCCTGCACACGTATATCACTGTCTTGTCGGAGCATTCTATTAGTCTGTCGTAGGCTAGCATAGCTCCACCATGTCCTACTATAGCCTCCTTCTCCATCTCACCTACTCTCAGCCCTCCCTCTCTAGACCTGCCTTCTGGTGGCTGCCTAGTCAGCACATCTACTGGCCCTCTGGCTCTAGCATGTATTTTGTCTCTTACCATGTGGTGTAGCTTCTGGTAGAAGCCTACTCCTATGAATATCTCTGTCTCAATAATCTCACCGGTTCTCCCATCATACATTACCTCAGTCCCACCTGGCTCAAATCCTAGCTCAAGTAGGGCTTTCTTGAGGTCATCTACAGGCCTGCCCATGAATGGAGTTCCATCCACTATGCTACCTTCTAAAGCCCCGACTTTTCCAGCTAACAGCTCTATAAGCTGGCCTATCGTCATCCTAGATGCTATAGCATGGGGATTGAGTATTATGTCAGGTGTTATGCCATCTTCTGTGAATGGCATGTCCTCCTGTGGGTATATCATGCCCACAACTCCCTTCTGTCCGTGCCTGGTTGCAAACTTGTCCCCTAGCTCAGGGATCCTAATGTCTCTGACTACTACTCTAGCTGCTCTATACCCGTTTTCGTTCTCGTATAGCGTTGCTAGCGTAACTATCCCAGACTCACCATGTCTCACCTCAACAGAGGTATCTCTTCTCTCAAGCACAGGCCTCCTCCTGTACTCCAAGTACTCTCCGATAAACCTCGGTGGACTTGTCTTTCCTATCAGTATATCTCCTCCAGACACTCTTTGCTCAACCTCAGCTATCCCGTCATCACCTAAGCTTGAGTATGCCTCTGATATCCTTGTTCCTCTTGTGCTCTTTGGATCTGGTATCTCAAACCTGTCCTCTAATCCTCCTCTATACCTCTTCTCAACATCTGAGTATATTCTGAAGAATGTCGACCTCCCCATTCCTCTGTCTACGGCTCCTCTGTTCAGTATGACAGCGTCCTCCATGTTGTATCCTTCGAATGCGATCAAGGCTACGACCAAGTTCTGTCCTGCTGGCCTCCTTGGGTAGCCTATTATCCTAGCTCCCACCGTCTCTACTATAGGCCTCTGAGGATAGTACAGGATATGGAACCTGGAGTCTGATCTCATTATCCAGTTTGCAGCATGAAGACCTAGTGCTTGTCTTGTCATGTTCGCTCCCATGACGTTTCTTGTTGCATTGTTGTGCTCTGCATATGGTATCATGTTTGCACAGAGCCCAAACTGGGAGAATGGCGCCAAGTCTAGATGCGTATGCTCTGGAGTCAGCTGGTCAAATGTGGTCGCTACGAGCAGGTCTTCTTCCTCCTCTGCGTCTATGAACTCTATTATCCCCTCCTTGACTAGCTTGCTAAATGTTATAGCGCCTTTCCTAAGTAAGTGTATCTTCCTCTCAAGCTCATGCAGCTTCTTGACAGGTATCAAAGGCCTTCTGACTCTCCCCCCGTCAACATTGATTGAGACCACTTTTTCATCTTTCCTATACGAGACGTTCATCTGTAGCGAGATTACTGCTCTGTTCTCTCTTAGCTCCCTTACAAGGTATTCTGGATCATCTGTGACGCCTATAGGAGCTCCATTAACCATAACTACTGTCTTGGATCCAAACTCCCTGGGCTCAACCTGCTCTATAGGCTTTACCCCAAGCCTATAGCACTCTTGGATGACTCTGCTTGGGTCCTCATCGCTTGTTATCTCCGCGAATATCGCTAGGTTCTTTACTAGCCCACAATTCACTCCCTCTGGGGTCTCGACGCTACAAAGCCTGCCATAGCTAGATGGGTGAAGTTCTCTGGCCTCAAAGTGCGCATAGGCGGTGGTGAGCGGGGAAACTACTCTCCTCATATGGGATAGCGTTGATATTATGTTTGTCCTATCTAGCAGCTGTGATACTCCAGTCTCTCCTCTACCCCAGTTTCCTGTTGCCATTGGCGTGAGGAATCCCTGCTCTATGTAGTCGGTTTGTATGCAGGTTTTGAGCTTAACTTCCTTTAAGTCTGCTGCTCCCGATGCTAGTCTCTCCCTTATGTGAGCCTCCATTCTTCTAGCCATCCTGGTGAACGACCTTCTGAATAGCTCTTGGAGTAGGTCTCCCGCCAGCCTAACCCGCTTGTTAGCATAGTGATCTAGGTCATCTGGCGGAACTATGCCAAGCCCTACCTTAACCAGTTTTTCTATCATCTTAGCCAGCAGGTATGCTTTCTTTAAGCCGTCTTGGGGTGTTGTCCCTACATGTGGCAGGAACTCCCTCTGCAGCATGGACTCTGTTCTCTGGATTCTATCCTGCTTCGGAAGCCCTGTAAACACCCTCCTACCTATGTAGTCGAGTGCAGCTTCTCTGCTGGTAAGCGAGCTTACCTCCTCTATTGCAGGGTATATCTCTGTTCTCACGTTTTCCTCAGAGGATATGGCATCTATTATGTCTCTGTCCCTCACGAGGCCTAAAGCCTTTATCAGGGCTATAGCAGGTATTTTTGCTGTGGTCCTAGGTATGCTAGCTGTCACGGTGCCATCTTTATTCAGCTCTAAAGCGAAGTATGACCTTATGCCCGCCTTTCTGGAGTATATCTTTCCTCTAGCTACTACCCTGCCCTCCTTCTCCCTTTCGACTACAAACTGGTTTACAGCAAGCTCCTCTCTGGGGACTATAACTCGCTCCCCACCATGTATGATAAAGTAGCCACCTGGGTCAAATGGATCTTCTCCAAGCTTAATAAGCTCATCTTGACCCTTACCTGAGAGAACGCACTTAGAGGACTTCACCATGATCGGTATTATTCCTATCCTATGCTTCTCAACCTTCTCTTCTATCCCATCGATGTATATGTGCATATAGAGGTAAAGTGGCGCAGCGTAAGTCAGGTCACGAAGCCTGCATTCAGATGGAGGAACCCCCTCATAAGGCCTTCCTCCCTCTGGCTCGATTATCTCAGGCTTCCCAACCTCTATCTTACCGAAGACAACTTTATTCCTCTTGTCGATCTCTATCTCATGAACCTCATCAACGACTTCCTGCAGCCCCCTATCTATCAGCCAGTTATACGACCTTATGTGGAACTCTACAAGAGATCTCTCCTTAAAGTAGCTTTCAGCCAGAAGTTTAATATCCTCTTTCGTTAGAACCATCCTCACACCCCTGCTTCAACTACTACACGGTAGTATTTCCCTCCTCTCTCGCGTCCAAACTCGATCACGTCACCTGGCTTAGCTCCAAGAGCTTTCACAACAGGGTCTGTTGACAGTATGGTTGGGAACAGGCTGATATCCCCATACTCCTCAACTAGCTTCCTCTTCTCCTCCTCAGTGATCTTCCTATAGGGAGGTAGAAGCCTATGCATAAGCTTGCGAGACCCAGCCCCCATTCTACCTACATCCCCTCACGGAGAAGAGAGTATTTAAACAGTTTTGATAGCACCATAATTTAAATGTTGACATAATGCAGGTATCGGAACTTATCATGGTACCCTTCATAAACGTTATAACTCACCGGTTAAATAAAAGTCTAGGTACATCCTGCTAGATGGCCCCGTAGCCTAGCTCGGATAGGGTGCAGGCCTTCGGAGCCTGTGGCGTGGGTTCAAATCCCACCGGGGCCGCTAAAGCCAGCTGGGGTGTGCTATCTTGCCGCAGGTGGTCGAGATAAGGTGGCATGGCCGTGGTGGCCAAGGGCTTGTTGTTGCAAGTGAGATACTAGCTGAAGCATGCTTCTTAGAAGGTAAGTGGGCTCAGTCATTTCCATTCTTTGGCGCAGAGAGGAGAGGAGCGCCAGTTCAGGCATTCACTAGAGTGTCTAGCTCACCAATCCACATAAGGAGCATGGTATATAACCCAGATATCGTGGTTGTCCTGGATCCCGTGATATATGGGGTTATCAGAGTGTCCGAGGGCCTAAAGCCAGGTGGCTTAATAGTAGCCAACTCGCATTTCTCCCCAAGTGAGCTAAAGTCTGAGATGTCGCTGAGCAACTGCAGGGTAGCTACTCTCGATGCGGTTAAGATAGCAACAGAGCTGGGCCTGACCGTAGCCGGCCTTGTTGTTCCAAATACCGCGATGCTAGGAGCACTTGTCAAGGCATCCAACCTAGCTAAGCTAGAGTCGGTGGTTAAGGCTATCCAGAGAAGATGGTCCGGAAAGCTGCTTGAGAAGAATCTAGAGGCTGTCAAGAGAGGGTATGATGAAGTCAAGCTTGGATAAAAAAGTTATAGCAGTGATACCTGCATATAACGAGGAGGAGAATGTTGGAGACCTGATTAAGGAGACCTCCCCATATGTCGACTTCACTATAGTAGTAGATGACGGGTCTACTGACAGAACATGTGATGTAGCTAAGAGAGCTGGGGGGATTGTGCTACAACACTCGAGAAACATGGGTAAGGGGGCTGCGCTGAAGACGGGCATTAGAAGAGCTCTTGAGCTTGACGCTGACATCATAGTGACTATAGACGGAGATGGCCAATACAGTCCTATGGAGATACCGAAGCTTGTTGCGAAGCTAGAGGAGGGATATGACCTTGTAGTCGGCTGTAGGAGGCTTAGCGGCGAGATGCCCCTCGTCAGAAGGCTCTCAAACCTCATCTCGTCAGCGATCCTGAGGGTACTGTTTAGGATCCCAGTTAAGGACACTCAATGCGGCCTCAGGGCTTTTACAAGAAGTGCTCTCGAGCAAGTGCCGATACGTGAGTCTGGTTACCTAGTTGAAAGCCAGGTTCTAGTTGATGCTGTAAGAAGTAAGCTAAGAGTAGGTGAGATACCAGTTACCGTATCCTACTCCGGGGTGAAGTCAAAGATAAAGCCCGTTAGAGAGACTCTTCTATTTACTCTATTTATTCTCAGGGAGATACTTCGTGCCCTCCGCCTCAAGCTTGCCCAGTAACCTTGTCTACAATCCTGCTGTATATATCAACTTTCTCCTCTCCTGGCATCACCTCCGTGGTATCACTGAACCCACAGAACATGCATGCTACAACGGCCCTCCCCTCCTTCTTATCTATCTTCACTATAACTCCCTCTCTTTGGCATATTGGGCACGGATATATCGACTTCGGCCTCCTTGGCCTCCTCCTGATTACGCGCTTCTTCTTCCTCCTTCCTCCCAAGCTGCTCCCCCTTTATACTCGCTGGGGGTAAGCTAAAAAAGTTAGGCTACAAAGCCACTTAGACATGAGTTACTTCAAGTCTATTGAAGACGGTGTCCTGGAAGCATACTCTATTGCATCTAAAGCTAGAGAGAGGGGGCTAGACCCAGATACCAAGGTTGAATGCTATATTGCCAACGAGGTGCCAGAGAGGATAGGGTTGATCTTTGGCCGCAGTGAACTTAAGGAGATCGTCAAGAGAGCTCTAAGTGAGGCTGAAAGCAAGTATGAAGCTGCATTTCTGTCAGCAGAGTATGTGCTAAGGAGGCTTCTTCCAGAGCTTGAGCCACATGAGGCTATGGAAATTGCTACCAAAGTAGGTCTCACAGTGATGACTGACTGCACTGTCTCAGCTGCCATAGAGGGCATACATGAGGTCAGGATCAAGTACAACACAGATAGATCGATGTATGCGGCAATATACTACTCTGGTCCAATAAGGACAGCTGGTGCAACAGAGGGTGCTTTATCCGTTGTTCTCCTTGATGTCCTCAGGAGGAAGATAGGGTTAGAGAGCTTTCAGCCTACAGAGGAGCATGTAGGCAGGTATGTTGAGGAAGTTCTGCTGTACAAGCGTTACGAGAGTGTACAGTACACTGCATCAAAGCCAGCTGACATAGAGAAGCTATGCAGGAGGCTTCCAGTGGAGGTAACTGGCCCTCCAACGCATAACATCGAGGTTGTCGCATACAGAGACGTGTACAATGTAGAGACCAACAGGCTTAGAGGTGGAGCGGTGCTTGTGATAAACGACTGCCTTTTACAAAAAGCCGCTAAGCTGCTTAAAGTCCTCTCTGAACTAAATGTAAGTGGATGGGAGTGGCTCAAGGAGCTCACGCACACCCCTAAGGAGCACAGCACACATCATGCTTCTCCGGTAATTTACCCGAAGAGAGCGTACTTAGAAGATGTGGTCTTAGGGAGGCCTGTTTTCTCTCTGCCACTAAGGAAGGGCGGGTTCAGGCTGAGGTATGGGAGAGCTAGGAACACAGGGCTAGCTGCAATTGGTATGCACCCCGCGACCATGGCCATATACAAGGGATTCATAGCTGTAGGCACTCAGCTTCGGGTAGAAAGGCCAGGCAAGAGCGCCATAGTCATGCCAGTAGACACAATTGAAGGTCCGGTAGTTCTGCTAAAGGATGGTAGTGTTGTAAGGCTAGAAAGCTATGAAGCCGCCGCTAAGATAGCTCCAGATGTGGAGAAAGTGCTGTTCAGCGGTGACATGCTAATAGCATATGGAGAGTTCCTAGAGAACAATACGGTGCTGCTTCCATCAGGGTACTGCGAGGAGTGGTGGGCTGAAGAGCTGAAGGCAAAGGTGAGCAAGCTACAGGAGTACCCTGCAGCAGTCAAGTTCATATTAAAAGACCCTCTAAGGTACCGGCCACCAATCGACCTAGCCATCGAGCTGAGCCTAAAGCTAGGCATCCCTCTACACCCATATTACACCCTCCTATGGAGCCACATCACAGTTTCAGACTTAGAATACCTATCCAAAGCAATACACAAGGCATTTCCTGCCTTACCAGCTACATATGCTGAAAACCTCGAGTTAGAGCTTCCACTCGATAAGAAGCTCAAGAAGATCTTAGAAGCAATCTGCTGCCCACATAAGCTAAGTGAGGGCAAGATAGTAGTGGACCCCCCCTGGTCAATAGTACTACTTGTCTCAGTTGCGAGGTACAGGAGGGGTGTGCTCTCAAAGTTCAGAGAATTTGAGACTATAGACGCTCTCAATGAGATTTCTCTTGTACCACAGAGGGCTAAGGCTACATTCTACATAGGGGCCAGAATGGGGCGACCGGAGAAAGCTAAGCCCAGAGTGATGAAGAAGGTCAACGTCCTTTTTCCAGTCGGTGTCCAGAAGGGCAGATCTAGGAGGATAGCTTCATCAATGGAGTCTCCTGCACCAGTAGATGTCTATAACGGAATCTGCCCGAAATGCGGCGAGCAATCGCCATACTCCTTCTGCTTAAAGTGTGGAACCAGAGTAAAGCCGATTCGGGTGTGCCCAGTTTGCAGAAAGGAGGTTAAAGACTTATGTGAGGAGCATAAGGTCCCTGGGGTTACATATCAGAGAAGAAAGCTTGATGTCAGCAGCCTGATTACAAGAGCATCCAAGAGGGTGGAGGTTCCTCTAGACAGCGTGCTAGACACACTTAGAGGAGTAGAGGGGCTTATGAACAGGGACAAAATGCCTGAGCTCATTGAGAAGGGGCTGCTAAGAGCGAAGCACGGTGTCTATGTGTTCAAAGACGGTACATGCCGCTTTGACTCCACAGATGCGCCCCTCACACACTTTAAGCCATCTGAGATAGGAGTGAGCGTTGAAAAGCTACGTGAACTCGGGTATACACATGATATCGATGGCAGCCCCCTCAAGAGAAGCGATCAGATGTTAGAGCTGAAGCCACAAGACGTGATACTGCCGAGAGAGGCAGGCGAGTACCTGCTTAGAGTAGCTAACTTCGTGGACGACCTACTCGTGAAGCTATACAATCTACCTCCCTTTTACAATGCCAGGAAGCCAGAGGACCTGATAGGGCATATCTGCCTCACGATGGCTCCTCACACCTTCACAGCTATAGCATGCAGGATCATAGGGTATACTCCAGCTAGAGCTGTGTTTGCACACCCCTTGATCCATGCAGCCAAGAGAAGGAACTGCGATGGAGACGAGGACTCGGTAATGCTTGCCTTAGATGTCTTCCTGAACTTCTCAAGGTCATACATACCAGACAAGACTGGTGGCATAGAAGACGTCCCACTGTTTATAGTAACTAGAATAGACCCTAATACTGTCGATGATGAGGTCTATAACGTAGATGCTGTTTGCAAGTATCCTCTTGAGTTCTATAAGGCTGCAGCGAAGTTCATGCATCCGAAGTCTGTGAGGAGTCTGTTGTCAACGTTTGAAGACGTGTATGTGCAGGGAAAAGGCCGCCCTCTTTACACGCATGACACCAGCTGCTTCCACCATGGCATCTTGAGGTCAGCGTACTCAAGTGGGGACGTAGCCTCCTCCACCAGCAGGGAGAAGATGGATAAGAAGCTAGAGATGCAGATGGAGATAGCAGAAAAATCCGTTGCCACGAGCCCTGGTGAGGTCGCTGCTCTAGTACTCAAGGCCCACATCTTGAAGGACATAATAGGCAATCTAAGGACTTACACTCAGCAAGCATTTCGCTGCCCTCTCTGTAACACTAAGTTCAGCAGAATACCTCTCTCCGGGCTCTGCTCAAAGTGTGGTAGGCAGCTGATACCTACGACAAGTGTCGGTAGTATAGTGAAGTACTTGCATCTAGCAAAAAAGCTCGTACAGGAGTATGATGTAGGAAGCTACCTCAAGCAGAGAGTTGAAATACTCGTGTCAGAGCTGAGCGAGCTCATATCAGAGGCCGAGGGAGTTGAAAAAATAAAGAGAGACCTATCACTTCAGTCCACTCTAGACCAGTTCATCCCATAGGTGTACCAAGCTTCTCAAGAGGCTCTCCTGCTATGAACCTCTTTATCGCGGTTTTCAGCTCATCTACGTGCACTCTGACCTGGGCCATTGTGTCTCTGTCTCTCAGTGTCACTGTTTTATCCTCAAGCGTCTGGTAGTCGACTGTCACACATACAGGAGTGCCTATCTCATCCATTCTCCTATATCTCCTGCCTATACTGCCAGATTCGTCATAGAATGCCTCAAAATCCTCGAGAAGGGTACCATATATTTCTGAGGCAGCTTTGATGAGCTCAGGCTTGTTTACAAGAGGGAAGACAGCTACATCTATTGGAGCAAGCCTCCTGGGAAGCTTTTCGACCACCCTTTCACCTTCCCTCCTGTAGTTCAAGAGAAGCAAATGGAGGATAAGCCTGTCTATGCCTATTGAAGGTTCATACATGTGTGGTACTATGCTTTGCTTTCTCTTCTCGCTGTACAACTTAAGTTCTCTGCCTGACAGCCTAGAGTGCCCTATCACATCATGGTCTGTTCTATACGCGTTGTTAACGACCTCAACCCACCCTAAATCCTCACTGTATATCTGCAAGTCCCAGTGTGCTCTAGCATAATGTGCTCTCTCATGCTCGTTTAGCTCGTAGTAGCGTACTTTCTCAAGTGGGAACCCGTAGTCTTCCGTCATTAGCTTCTGGTATAAGGCTAGCCAGTAGGTGACGAGCTTATTTATGGTATACCCTTCTTCAAGCGCTTCCTCACAAGTCATTTCAACTACTTCTCCTGCTTCCCTTGCGTAAGCTGGAAGAAACCTAAGTCTGTACTTCCTCACAGACTCGAATTTATTATCATAATCTGGGTACTCTGGGTCAAAAAATATCTGTACTTCTGCCATGTTGAACTCTCTGGTTCTAATCAGCCCGTGTCTTGGGGATATCTCGTTTCTGAATGCTTTACCAACCTGGCATATGACTAGCGGCAGCTTGTTCCTAGCTATCTGCTGTAGCCTCCTTATCTCTACTACGGAACTCTGCGTTGTTTCTGGCCTTAAGTACGCTATGTCCTTTCCAGTTGCTCCTATTCTCATTTCGAACATCAAGTTAAACCTCCTTACTTCAGAGAACTCGCTGCTACCGCAGTACGGGCACTTAACCATCTTTTCTACTATCAGCTTATACAACTCCTCTTCGCTTAAGCCTTCTAGGCCAGTTAGCCCAGCTTGCTCCTCTAACAGCATGTCCGCTCTGTGTCTGCGGTGGCATTTCAAGCACTCCACCAGCTTATCATTGAAGTGCTTGGTGTGTCCTGATGCCTCGAAGACGCTGCCTGGAGATATGCATGTCGAGTCTAGCTCGACTCCTTCTTCTCTCCTGACTATTTTCTCTCTCCAGAGCTCTATAACCTTGTTCTTCATCTTAACTCCGAGGGGCCCATACACCCAGAGTCCTGCTGGTGCATCAGAGTATACATCACGGAAACCTTGCCAGAAGAAGCCTCTTCTAGCTGCCATCTCCATTACTTCATCCAGAGCCATGGTGAACACCTAGACTGGCGGGCATATGCATGGGTTAGACTTACACTTAGGGCATGTATTAGAGTACCTGCTCATAAAGGCTGTCTCTAAGTCTATTCCAAGGAGGCTTGACACACTGAGAAGCCAAGCTAGCGTGTCGGCTAGCTCTCTGCTCATCTCAGAGCTGTCTCCTCCTCTTAGGGCTCTAGCTAGCTCTCCAACTTCCTCTACCAAATGTATGAACGTCCTGTTCACGCCTCTTCTCTTGTCTCTCTCTCCGTATATCTCAGTTATCATCTGCTGCATCTCTGAGAGCTTCATCTGTCTCACACTCACATGAAAGCCCACAGTATGATCTCAGCTAGCACTACAACTAGGGTCATTATCAGAGGAACGTATGGTGGAACCTTTACTCCTCCAGCTTCCTCTCCTGCGAATGATAACAGCCCTGCACTCGTAGCGGGTAGAAACTCTCTCTTCTTCTTTCTAGATCTTGACATGCTCTACCCCATTAAGGCCTGGCTGCACTGGGTTAAATCCCTTACACCTGCTCTATAATCACTGATGGGCTTTCATAGAACGTTGATAAAGAGACTATAGTATGCGTTGTCACTACCGAAGGTATCCTTAAGATCTTCCACACCAGCGACTGGAGCGCTCTCCTGTCTTCAACATAAGCTTTGATGAGCAAGTCGTACTCTCCTGTTATCTCATGGACTTCTAGTATGGAAGATGGATCCAGGCTTGAGATCTTCTTTGCGACATCAGGTGTAGCTCCTGCCTCGGTTTTGACAAATATGAAGACTAAAAGGCTTTTTCCCAGCTTCTCGTGGTTGAGAATCGCAGTATACCTTATTATGTACCCCTCGCTCTCTAGCCACTTTACCCTCTTCAGTACTCCAGCTATTGACATTCCTACCTTCTTTGCTATCTCAGTGTATTTTAGTCTAGCGTTTTTCACGAGAAGAGAGAGGATAATCCTCTCCCTCTTGCTGAGCTTGTCCCCCTTACTCCTACGCGGCACACTGTCACCTTCATATCATGCTCTTATGTAACTGTCAAAATAATGTCTAGATAAATGTTTTTGCATACATTAAGTTAACTCTTATTAAGATAGAGGTTAAGAATAGGACGCCGCGTTTACCAGAGTGCTTCATGTAGCTTTACCGCGATCTTTTAATAATCTGCTCCTCTAGCAGTGTGGGCAGAGAGCATGTACTACCACGGTCGAGTAGTACCCGGTGGGCGTACGCCAACAGGAGCTAAGATACCGTATATCAGAAAGAAGAGGAAGAGAGAGCTTGGGAGACCACCTGCTGAGACCGTGGTAGGAGAGCTTAAGGTAAAGAGACAGCGAGTAAGAGGAGGAGGTATCAAGCTTAAGCTTCTCTCAGTAGACTTCGCAAACGTAGCCATACCCAGTGAGGGGAGATCTGTTCGGGCTAAAATCCTTCGAGTAATAGGTAACCCAGCAAACCCTGACTATAACCGCAGAGGAGTAATCACACGCGGAGCTATAATAGAAACTGAGGTTGGGAAGGCAAGAGTTGTCTCTAGACCTGGACAGCATGGTATTGTCAACGCGGTTTTAGTAGAAGGTGCAGAGAGTGAGAAGAAGAGATAGGCTGGTCTTATACCCATGCTACTTTAATCGCAGCTTGAGTAGAAGTGAAGGCCGCCGAGTTCCATTGAGCCTTGCTGTTAAAAATCCATCTGCTGAGTCCATTTTCAGAGCTGCCGAGAAGCTAGGGTTAGACCCAGTACTGCAGAAGGACAAACACCACCCTGCTAGATGGTTTTACAGAGAAGGCCGTGTGCTGGTTAAGAAAATAGATAGGAAAACCAAGGTCATAAGGGCCATAGCAGAGGAGCTAAAGAGGTCTTAGCTTGAAGAGGCTAGGTATAATACTCCACATAACCCCTTCCAGGAACTTCATTGTCAAGCTTGAGTTCACTCCAGAACATGACCTAAGGGGGGCAAAAGTTGTTGTTGAGGATATGACGGTTCTTGGTGTTGTAAAAGACATAATAGGCCCTGTAGCATCACCTCTCCTGGTGGTAGGCTGCTCTAGGGATATAGCTTCGCCTGAAAACTTTAAGGGTAAGGTTGCCTACTTAATCGAAGAAGAAGATCTACCGTACTAGGTGATTCAATGGTAGATGACCCACTAGCTAATGTAATATGTGAGATGTTGTCTGACAGAAAGGATAGTTGGATGAACATTTCAGAGCTTGTTGAAAGGCTTAGAGGCCACATTGACACCAGGATGCTGCGGAGTGGGCACTTAGAGAGTGTGCTAAAGCGGCTTGCAAAACGGAATATAATAGCAATCAGGTATGATAAACACGGAAAGATGGTTAAGGTGAGCTTAACTCAGCCAGCAAACCGGTCAGAACTTGAGAAGATAGTGGGAGATGACATAGGTGTCCTCCTAGAAGTTCCATGCTTCTCATGCCCAGATCTATACAGGTGTTTAGAGGAAGACCTATGGATTGAGTGCAGAAGTCTAAACGAGTACCTAGTTAGGGAAGAAGAGCAGCCCATACTACCTAAGAAGTTCTAGCTTGAAAAGATCCTAACAAGCTCACTAGCTGGGGCATCTGTCTTGACACCCTTGGGCGTAAAGTGAGTTCTTCCAGCCCTATACCCAAGTTCCCTAAGCTTTTCAACTACATCCTCTACCCTAGCAGATGGTAAGTGAAGCCTAGACGATATCTCATCGAGGTCATAGTATCCAACACAGCTTATCTCGATATCGTTCAATAGTCTTGATAGGATTCTCTTGAGCGGCTTTCTGCTAGCTAGCTCGGTATACTCTAGCTTATCTAGCATGTTCCTGCATATGCTTTCTGTACCTAAGCTACCAGCCCACATGGGGCCTATCATCTCTCTCTTGTGGCTGCAAGCATCCTTGCTCCCGGAGAAGTCCAGGCACTCCTCACAGAAGTAAAGCACTTTAACATGCTTTATGACCGTGTCCTCTGCTTTCCTGGCCCCCCTAACCAGTTTTGCAAACACCCTGAAGTAGTTGTATTCGAAGTATGATGCAAGTACTTCAAGACCATATCCTAGCTTAGCTGCCTGCCTTGCCATGTACCCTATCAGAAGCCTAAGTCCCACTTCATGCCCACATGGAAGAGCCTTAACGTGTACGCCATAGGTGCGAAATGCCTTCCAGCTGTGTCTCCCGTATAGGACAGCTGTGTCCGTTGCAGTACACCCCACGACTCCCTCCTTGCCGACAGCTCTTATCCCGCCGTCTAGGAATGGCGCTGGAGAGCCAAAGGGATCTATGTCAACATAATCAAAGAAGTCTCCCCACTGGGCTATTACCTGAGCTAAGATGTTTGCATCGCAGTTTTCTACCCTCAGTCTATCTGCCACCTTATTCATGACTATGTTCTTCAGCATTACTCTATAAGCTAGCTTATTCCTGTCATTTAGCACTCCGCTGACAGAGACATTACTTTCTAAAGTTACTCTTATTCCACGGACCCCCGTACCGGCGAGCAAGTCAAGGATCCTAAACCCCTTGCTAAAGGCTGTAGACGTGAAGAGAACCGTGAAATCTCTGTTGAGAACCATTCTCGGGTTATAGAAGACCTCTGCCTTGGTATAGGGCTTCCCAGTCCTTGCTAGCTGCTCTAAGTCAGGTCCCAGTATCCTAGCTCTCCCCTCTCTAATTACCTTAAGCATAAATCTCCCCCTTATAGTAAATAGTACATGAGCACAACTAGGGTAAAGAATTTCTTGATCACAGGCCCTCCTGGCTCAGGAAAATCCACCTTAATATCATGTGTAGTGAGTGAGCTCACTGAGAGGGGGGTTAAGGTAGGTGGTGTGGTCACACCGGAGCTGAGAAAGCATGGACGCAGAGTGGCTTTCCTGATGCGTGACCTCCTTACAGGAGAGGAAGTGGTCATAGCATCTGTTAGCTTAGGGAAGCCTGGCCCAAGGGTCTCAAAGTACAGAGTAGACGTAGAAGCCATTGACAGAGTAGGTGCTAAAGCTATTCAGCTTGCCATAAAGCTGGCTGACGTGATTGTGATAGATGAAGTAGGGAAAATGGAGCTTTTTTCTCGGAACTTCTCTCAACAGGTGGTTGCTGCACTAGAATCCAACAAGCCTGTGCTTGCTACAATCCCCCTAAAGTCGCGTATACCTCTAATCGAGGAGATCCGCATGAGGAAGGATTCAGAGGTCATTTTAACTCAGCGTGCTCGGATCCAAGTGCTCTGCAGAGAACTAAGCACAAGGATACTCCACATCATAAGGGGTGATCGAGGATGAGGATACTAGGGGTAGATGAAGCTGGAAGAGGCGCTGTTCTTGGCCCACTAGTGGTAGCTGGCGTGCTCCTTGACTCATCAAATGTCAGTAAGCTAGCCGAAATAGGAGTAAAAGACTCCAAGAAGCTTTCTCCCTCCAGGAGAGAGGAGCTGAGCGCCGAAATACTAGAGGTAGCAGAATATGTAGTAGTCCTACAGGCTCCATCTCAGACATTAGACTGTGAGATGAGCCTGTACTCCCTAAATGTGCTTGAAGCTAAGCTCTTTGCGATGATAATAGATGCCTTAAAGCCTGACAGTGTTATCGTGGACTCTCCAGATGAAAACGTGGAGAGGTTCGCTAGCTACATCCACCAGTTTTCGCTCTGCAAGCCCTCTATCACGGCGGAGACCAAGGCAGATGAGAAGTATCTCCCAGTGAGTGCTGCATCCATCATAGCAAAAGTTGCCAGGGATAAGATAATCCAGAGGCTATCTGCAAGATATGGTGAGGTGGGCTCAGGCTATTCAAGTGATCCAGTGACTAGAAGCTTCCTCAGGAGGTGGATTGAGGAGAATAGAGACCTTCCACCAATAGCTAGAAGGAAGTGGAAGACTTCCCAGGACATGCTTGCCAGTGTGAGGCAGGGTAGACTAGAGTTCAGCGACCACTAGTGCATGCTTCCTCTCATATGGCTCCAGTCTGACTATTTGCTTCAGCTTGAATCCAGCTTCCTCCAGGATCTCAACTTCACGGCTGAAAACCTCGTCAGGAGGCTTAGTTGCATCAATGCTGCTGGCTTTGATCGCCAGCATCACATGCCCTTTATCCTTTAAGAATACAGCGTTGTCTACTATTATCTGAGCTTGGAAAGGCTGAGCCACATCAGCATAAACGACATCCACCTGCTCAAGGTACATGGAGTACTCATCAGGTTTTCTGGCATCGCCCATTATCGGGACGATGTTCCTCCTAGTCTCACATACCTTAATCAGCTCTCTTAAAGGTCTATCAGAGATCTCTATCCCATATATAACCCCCGAAGGGCCTATTATGTCGCTGAAATGAGATGCTGTTGTACCTGAAGCTATCCCGAGATACAGCACCCTGCTTCCGCTCCTGATAGGGAATATTTTGAGCCCATTCACTATTGCTGCCGCTGGTTTTGATCTAAGTGGGCTCCATATCCTATACTCCCTGCCCTCGTGCTCCACTATCTGCTCATTATAACTCCTGAAGCCTGGTACTAGGTTTTTTGTCGCGAGCTTTCTCTTCTCCTCCTCTAAAACCCAGTATATGCCTTTAAACCTTTCATGTTCGACGACTTTTGCCACGCCTACCACCTCTCCTAGCGGCTCTAGCTGCTCTCTTCTGAGCCTTATACTCCTCTTTTATCCTATTTATTCTCTCCCTAAGCTCACTTAATAGCTCATCTCCTATGTACTCTCCCCCATAGTAATCCACTCTAGCTGCTATTGCTAGCTTAGCTGCCAGAGACCTCGCTATCTTGCCCCTTATCTTTGGGGGAGAAGACATCACGTCCTTTACTCTGAAGATCACGCCATGCTTCGGCGGCTTCCCCCTACCTGAAAGGTACCTGAATAAGGCCTTTGAGGCTCCTAGAACCTGTATAGTGCTTGCAGGAAGCTTTGCAAGCCTGTCTAGCCCACCAGCAAGCGATATAAGCCTTGCAGCAACCACTGGACCAGCTAGCGTAGAGGTATTTGGAGCTATCTCCTTAACGGTTTCATTGATGTATTGCTCAAGTGCTCCCCGATACCCTCTAATGGCCTGCCATAGTCTAGCAAGCTCTATGACAGGCTCTAGATCCTCCTCGTGTATATCAGGACCCATAGACTCCTTTGCAAGCTTCTCTATCTCTCTAGCCCTGCTCCTATCGAAGCCTAGGCTCATGATGGCTTTCACGTTATATGAGCTTCTCCTCTTCAGGAATGCAACCAGCTTAACATACCCGGGATGCGATGGCACAGCTCGGCTTAGTTCCGGGAAGTAGAGCGAGTACCACTCTCTAAGCTGGTTGACGATGGCATTCTCTATGTTAAGTAGAGAGTCTAGGACATGAACTGCCTTCACTATCAGCTTATCTCGTGAAAGCAGCTCTTTAGATATTTGCATCCTGGACTCCAGCACAGCTACCGTTGAGACGAACTCCACAAGCCTACGTCTATCCCTATCCACACCAAATACCTTAGCTAGCTCAACTAAGTCCTTTCTAAGAACTCTAGCTGCTCTATCATCAATCTTAACCTGGACCCCTCCTGCTTCCCTGATAGCTGAGGCAAGCACCCTGCTATCGACTGTAATAGCCCTAATCCCCATCTTTCTAAGCTTGCGCAGTACCGTAGTCAGCTTATCTGTTATAACCCCTCTTCTAAGAGAGAAGATCTCCTCCGCAACTCTGTGAGCATCTTCTGGCAACCTCTCCAAGAGAAGTACTTTACCATCTGAGGCAGCTAAATACCCAAAGGGGGTGAGGGTGAGGGTTGCCTCCATCTAAAATCACATTAAAACTTAGCGTCTAGGTGGTACATGGACTGCCTGACCTACAGGCAAGTTATGCTCTATTCTCCTGTGTACTGCCTTCCTCAACCGCATCCTAGGACATAGGGCCTTCCTTTGCTTCTTTGGCGGCCTGCTCTTATAAGTCAGCTCCCTAACATATCCTGCTTTATTAAGCGAGCCATGTGTTCCTGGCATAACCTACACCTCCTACACTGTATCCAGCTCCACTGTATATAAAAGCTTCCCTAAGCAATTACTCCCAGGCAGTAGGCGTCTGCCATGATGGAGATGGCAAAGGCATACTCACACCTTGCATATATCCAGGACAGCATACCTAAGCCACGTAAAAAGCCTAGTAGAAGTGCTTCTGGAGTAGTAGTGGTTGCAGTCATGTGTAAGCCCATGAAGTGCCCTAAAAGTGAGCCCTGTATATTCTGTCCAGGTGGACCTGGCTCCGTGTTCGGTGATACTCCTCAGTCGTATACAGGTCTCGAGCCTGCTGCTAGGCGTGCAGCCCAAGCAGGTTTTGATCCACGCGCTCAAGTTGCCCACAGGATAAGACAGCTAGAGGAAATAGGCCATGTCCCAAGCAAGATAGAGCTCATAGTAATGGGAGGAACCTTCCTAGGTGCACCAAAAGAGTACAGAGAATGGTTTATAAAAGAGTGCTATGATGCCGTAAGCGGGTCTTCTTCACGTACCCTCAGAGAGGCAATCTTAAGGGGAGAGCATTCCTCAAGAAGGATAGTTGCGCTTACAATAGAAACACGTCCAGATTACTGCAGAGAGTCTCACGTAGATGAGATGCTGAGATATGGGTGTACTAGAGTAGAGATAGGTGCCCAAGCTCTGAGAGACGATCTGCTTGAAGCTACCAAAAGAGGCCATAGCAGACAGGACATAGTCGATGCCATAAGAGTCGCAAAAGATGCAGGCCTTAAGGTAGTGCTGCACATGATGCCTGGCTTACCTGGGAGTACCCCCAGAGATGACTTCAAGGACTTCATGGAACTCTTTGAAAACCCGGAACTAAGGCCAGATGGCCTAAAAATATATCCCACACTTGTCCTAAAGGGGACCAAGCTATACGAGATGTGGGAGAGAGGAGAGTACCAGCCGTATACCCTCGAAGAGCATGTTAACCTGCTAGCCCAAGTCAAGGCTATCATCCCAAGATACGTCAGGATCTACCGTATACAAAGAGATATCCCATCGAATCTTATTGTAGATGGGGTGAAAAAGAGCAATTTGAGGCAAATAGTGCAGGAATACATGGGAAAACTAGGCTTAAGGTGCATGTGCATTAGATGCCGTGAAGTAGGCCGAGTGAGTTCTCCCCCTCATCCTAGCCTGCTAGAGCTGAAGGTCATGGAGTATGAGGCATCTGGTGGAATAGAGATGTTCCTAGAGGTCACCGGCCCAGAAGACCAGCTAGTGGGGTTCCTAAGATTGAGGGTTCCATCTGATAAGGCGCATAGGTCAGAGCTTTCCCAGGGTGATATTGCTGTAGTCCGTGAGCTAAGAGTCTATGGTACGCAGATCCCAATAGGCCATGTTGGAGGCTGGCAGCATAGAGGCGTTGGCCTGTGGCTTATGAGAGAAGCTGAGCGAATAGTCAGAGATGAGCTCTTGATGAGGAAGCTAGCTGTCACAGCTGGAGTAGGTGCAAGAGAGTACTTTGCAAAGCTAGGCTACAGGAAGAAAGGTCCTTATATGGTTAAGCTTCTAAGGTAAGTTTCCTCCTGTACTCTGATACTATCTCGATGAGAAGTTCCTCAGGGCTTCTCCTCTTGTTTCTCCCTTCAATAGACTCCATTATGGTTTTCATGTCATTACTATCTAAAAATGCTAGATGCCCCCTTACTACACCTATCTCCTTCCCTGTCTCACAGACACGTATCCCCCTCTGGGTCAGTGGAGCTAGGCTGTAGCTTGGTGGCATGTTTCTGAAGAAGACCACCACCAGCGGGTGGTAGTCAGCAAGCATGCACACTGCTAGCTTCCCAGCCCCAGCTCCATCTCCAATACATATTATATCGCCTTCTGACAGCCCTACAGCCCCAATAAGCTCTACCAGATGTCTTCTAGTCAGCTTGGAGATGTACTTAGCTAGGTACACGCGTCGCCTACTAAGTTCCAGCTGTACTTTCCTTTCTTCCTCAACTTGCTTCTCAAGCTGCGCTACTCTAGCCTGAAGGAGAGTGACTTTCTGCTGATACCTCCTCAGCAGCCCTTTCAGCTTTTTTATCTCGATGTCCTTCTCGACTTCGCTCTTAAATCCATATATCTTCTCCCTAAGCTGGGTGTTTTCCTCCTTAAGCCTCTGTATCTCGGCTTCAAGCAGCCTAATTATCCTCCTCATGTCCTCAACTTCCTTTCTCAGCTTTCTAGCTTCTCCAGTGTCACGTGTCTTCCTCTCGTGTTCTTCGACCGGAGTAGGAAGCTCCATGGCACTGGGCACCCTAGTCCACTCGCTTATTATGGAATCCACAGACTTCCCTTGAATGACTCCTGCTCTGATGATATCAGCAGGTATAGAGGCGCCTACTTCCCTAGCGCGAGCTTCAGCCTTCTCAAATACAGGAGAATAGTGGTCTAGAGCCTTGACGACTGCAGCCAGGGCATCTCTTTCGTGTGTGTTGCGTGGCTTATAGCTAAGCATCTCCTTGCTTAAGGCTTTCTCACAGATTTCAGCCTTCTCTCTTGTTGTTAAAGGCCTATCTGGCTTAAATACCTTCACTCCAAACGCTGACGCAAGCTTTAGCACGTTGCCGGGCGGATTTGGCACGTCAACGGCAAAGAGCACAGGCTCCCCTACGCTCATTATCCTTTGAAGTATGTCTGTTCTGGAGGCATGCTTGTAGCTTTCTAATATGAGAATCTCCCCTGTGAGAGTCGATACACAGAGACCAGTAGTCATCCCTGCATCTACACCGACTACAACTGGCCTCTTACATGCAGCAGCATCGTCCTCTTCCTGCAGTGGCCTTATTACTAGCTCTCTTGTAAAGGGCCTGTAGACCTCTATGCTGACTCCATCGGTTGCATACAGCTTTGGGATCCTAAGCAAGAAGTTGTCTGTTGAGTAGACGTTTATCACCGCGCTCCTAAGCCCTCCCTTTGCCCTCCTGTAGTAGGCATCAAAGTCATATCCTTTCTCGCTCAGAACTGAGACTATCTCCCTAACTACGCTCTGACATATCGCAGCAAGCCTCCTGCCCCACCTAGCTGAGCTAGACCCACCAGGCTTAGAGCTTCTACACCTTGCAACCTTGATCCTGGTATAGCCAAGCCTAGCATCTATCACTCCGCCGACACCAAGTAAAGCCAGCTTTGCAACGGCTATAGCTGCCTCCTCAGGAGAAGGCTTCTGTGGAAGCTGTATCCCATACTCTGCTGCAACTCTCTTCAGCTGCCTAAAACCATGCCTTTTGCTCCACGTTGGGCACACAAGCCTAGTCCCGTACGGAAGGTCTCTGAGGAAGTTCAGCAGGTCTCTAGAATCTGCTGCTAGCTCATACGGGTTGTCGACGGCTAAATAGCTGGCTTTTCTCTTTTTAGCAAGCTGAAGAACCTCCCTTATCTTCACGCTGCGCAGTATGCCCTCCACTCTGCTATCTCTCAGGACTGCAACAGCATATCTCCCGCCTTCAGGCGATCTTGGGCTGGTGCCTGGTTCTATGTCAATGCCTATAACTAGCAAGTAAGCACCCTAAGTGGGGCTTGCCTAAATGCTTGTCCAAAGCATCTTAAAGAAAAAGGTTGTGATACTACTTATAGCGTTAGCCATACCACCAGAAGTCCCCTATCAGCCTTTAGGTCAGCAGCTTATTGAGGTCACAGCTCTCTTGGAGTCCCCAATATACATAGGGCTACAGTTTAATGCAACAATCACTGTGACAAGCCGTTACCATGGGGAAGTTCGGCTGCTGGCTGTTGGAATATCCTTCACATGGAGTACATTTGAAGTCTCAGCTAGAGGCCTTTCCATCGAGGAAAACCAGACTACAACTATATTCATAATTGGAGCTGTTCCAGAGCACGTGAAGCCAGGGATGTACCGATTCAGAGCATATGTGAAGGCAGCAGTTCTAGAGGACATGCGCTGGAGGACCATAGTAGCTGAATCGAAGCTTTATCAAGTAAGAATAAAGAAAATTGAAGGAGAAATACTAGTAGATATACTAGATGTTGAACACAGCCTCCCTGAGTCGCAGGAAGCTTGTATTGCGCTCACTCTTATAAACACCGGAATAGAACCCAAGCTGCCATGTTTGCTCCTATTATATGCGAATAACACTGAATTACATAGAGAAAATCTTACCTGGCTTTCTCCAGGTAAAGAATTCATGCTAAACATATCTGTGACATTGCCCTACGTACCTGCAGGAGTCATAGATATAACTGCCATCTTAAACTATAGTATCGGCATAGCTACGGACACCTTCAGAGTCCGCATAGAGCCAGAGAGGAAAGGGGAGTTTAATGCAACACTAGCGCTTTTAGTCATATCAGAAGCCAACAGGACATACAATCTCGCGTTCTCAGCCTACATTAAGCTAATTCAGGACAACCTCTCAGCAGTAGGTGCGGATCTGCTTTTAACAGAGGCATCAAGTATGCTAATCAAGGCAATAAGCTTGTTTAATGAGATGAACAGCACAGCGATTTTCTATGCAAATAAGAGCATAGCCTACTCCAGGGATGCAACTCTACTTGTACTACTCAGATATATCAATGTAACTGAGCAGATCATAGAGAGGGCAGAGAGGAAAGTCAAGACGTATAGGATGCTCGGAGTGAGAGGTGAGAAAATGGAGAGGGCACAAGCTAAGGTTGAAGAGCTGAAGGGAGAGCTAAGCAAGATGAGAGGGTATGCGCTAATTGACATGGATGTAGACAAAACTAGAAGAAGCTACCAAAAAGTGCTTACTGAAGTAGATGAAGTGGATAAGTTCATCGACGAAGCTAAAGCTGAGCACATAGAGACAAGAGCCAGAAGCATGACTTACATACTAGCTCAGGTAATCCTCTCTATTATAATCCTGGTCTACATAGGGAACAGAATGAGGCTGCTAGTAGTTCGGCTGCTATTCAGAGTAGCCACTAAAAAAGTGAGGGGGGTAGAGCTACTTTGCTAGCTCAATGTCAGACTCTGTTACAGTCTTCCTGCCAGCGTGTCGGGCTAGCTTAACTGCCCTCTCAGCTACCTTAGCAGCGTACCTCTCAATCTCCTTTGCAAGAGCTCTCTTTGCACTGTCTGAAACCCTCTCTGCGCCAGCAGCTTTGAGTATCCTATACATAGCTGCTAGAGGTAGTTCAGTAGTTCTTCTCCCCATATCACATTACACCACTCAGGGTCTTTTCCAGTAGGCTGGTATACTACAAATACACCTTCAGAAATCATTTATAAACTTTTGTTTGCTCTTTGCCTACTACCTCCCTGAATAGGCATGATGATAGCCTGTGGTATATGGTAATGTCTTTTATTAGGATAATGAAGCTCAAATTGATAGCTAATAGCACTTCTGAATCAGGTTAATATCCATATTCTGATAGGAGTGAAATTTAATCTAAGACGTTGAATGAAGGCTTGAGCTGCAAGCGATCTCCTCCCAGAACACTGCTGTACTCTCTCATCTACTATATTACTCCTTGCTCAACTGTGATAAACAGTATATTATTCCCTCTGATGAATATCTTACCATATTTCCTTATTGCTTGTGAATTTACAGCTTCGCACTCTGTTGCATCTGATATTATCATATTCATAAACCGATCGCAGTTTTCTAGTCTACCTCTTATCTCAACTCCACTCTTTAGTCTTATCTTGACCAGTGTCCCAGTATACTTCTTCAGCAGTGTCAGAGGATCTAGAGAGCTTTTACTTGCCATACCATCACCTTCATGGCTTACATTCCATGCCTAACATGGGTACAGCAAGTTTACCATTTCTTTCACCACTCTACTTTCTCAATTTAACCTTTCTCCTCCTAGGCTTATAGGTTTCAGTCAGCCTATCCATGAACCTAACCCAGAGTGCATAGATTAAATATGTACTTAATATGAATATAGCCCCTGCTGGCATCCAATTTGAGTATGCAAGCGTTGTTGGAAGGGCTATTACCCCAAGCACACCTGCTAGCACTGTTATTCTCCTAAATGCCCTGAAATACTCTTCGAAGTCTAGCCTGTAGAGCTTACTACACTTTGTTTTATCATAGTAGTCAATATAGAGGAATGCTATGAATGCCATGAAGAAGAACGCGTAGCCCAGTGCTATTCTTCCTAAACTGACCAGCTCAGACGATATGAAGTCTTCTTCGATCAAAGTTGATGCCAGAAGGCCAAGTGAAGGTATGAAGGTGCTCCACATAACGATAAGGCTTCCTCTTACTCTATAGCTTTCCATCTGATTCTCTGCCAAACTACGCCCCATTGCAGCTATTAGGACAGGTATTTAAGTATTTCTATTCGTTAGAAGCCAAAAATAGGAATATGGGGGTTATTTACGTGTAAATGCTCTGATAGTTACTACTATCGCTGGCACTAGCGAGATAACGAGGAATATGCCTCCCAGCAACTTTGTGGAAGCTATTCCTGCTATCTCAGCTATGCCTACGTCTCTCACTGTAACCGTTATGGCCGTGAATATGACCATTAAGATGCCTCCTGTAGCAAGCCCTGCTGCAAATGGGACGCCAATGCTCTCATATGTCTTGGTTCCTCCATACCTGAGAGTTAAGTACTTAGCTATAGCGGTGACGAGGTATAGTAGCCCGTATCGTGGTATCAGCAGCCCGAATAGTATCCCATAGACGCTTAATGGGAACCCTGGTGCAAAAACTCTGAGCACTATGATGGCTGCACCTAGTAGGAATCCTCCGAAGAATGAGCTTGCTCTCCAGTCTAGGAAGCTTCTTCTCATTGACCTCTCCCCTACCTCTCCCATATAGCTTGACATGAACCTCATTGTGGCCAGCGCTCCACCGAACTTGTGCATTAGAGTTACTACCAACACAAGTCCTATAGTGAACATGAAGAGAGCTCCTATGACCTGTGCAATGAACATATCTCTTGGTCTCATTCCTGTCAGGAAGGCGAACCTAAAGGTCTCCATTGAGGCAACTCCACCAGCTGCTGCGGCCTCCGTTACTATGGTGTTCCCCCAGCCTGTTATGAAGCCTATCTTGCTATTAGGGTTGTATACTCCAGTTCTGAAGAAGATCCAGTCGTAGAATGCTCTCATCTGGTAGCCGTGGGGTATCATCCAATCTCCCATACCTATGCTTCTCATGTATGCGTGGAAGTAGCCCATTTGCATTAGCAGCATGATGATGGTCAGTGGAGCCGGCAACCCTATTTTCACAAATATCCCTAGCGCTATCAGGAATAGTGCTGCCATACCCAGCCACATGTACCTGTAGGGCATGGGCTCCGTCTCTTTTTCATCTGGTTGCGGCCTTGCTATCCTTGACAAGGTGTCCTTTAGGTACCTGTATGCTATGAATATCGGTACGACGCCTATTGCCAGATACAGCCCATCTCCGAGGTGCCAGTATCCTATGCCATGTGTTGCCGACTCTATCAGGTAGTCAGTGTACGTTTGGTCTGGAGTATAGCTTAACCACCCTGCCTTAACTTGTATGCTTGCTAAAATCACGTAGAAGAAGATCGATGCTATGAACGTCGTAATCTGTACCTCCAGTGGTATTAGGTAGAACCAGCATACCAGGTCTGGTGTCGCTTCAGGGAACATGAGTGCTGACCCTGGTAGGACCTTCTGCAGCCTTCCAGTAAAGTCCCTCTCTGTGCTTAACCCTTCCCATTTTACTCCCATGGCTGTAAGCAGGCTGTCTGGTAGCAGTAGCCCCCAGACAAGCCCTATGAGGAGCCCAAGCCACAGCCACTTTGCTCTTTCAGGGTGCTCCTTTGCAGCTGTTATCCTCACGACAGCAGCAGCAGCTGTTGCAACTGGGAATGGCATCCTTTCGACCTCTATCACCTGTCTTCTGAACGGTAGTATCGTGAAGACTGACAGCATGAAGAGTACTAGCCCTAATATCATGTAAAATGCTAGTGGAACAGCCCACTCCCCCCACGTAACGGGGCCTCCCTTAGCAGCTGCCTTCAATACGCTTTTACTGGCTGGAGCCATGTATGATGGCAGGAACTCAGCGTACTTTCTGAACTGTGGAGCTATGAAGATGTAGACTGTGCTTGGGAATGCAAACTGGTACCCTAAGGCTGCACAGCATGCTGTCTCTGTTATGCCATACACTACTCCATACTCCTCTGGTCTAGCCTTCCCTCCTAGCAGGCTGAATACGGCGTAAGTCACTACCATCATGGCCGCAGCTGCTTCTCCTGTCCACATGTATCCTCCTATGACGCCCATGATTATCTGCGAGATAACCCACACAAAACCCATGATTAACCCTAGCACCAGAGCTCTCACTGTAAACGCCTTGTACACCACTTCCTCAGATGTCCCGTATACTTCTGTCTTAGTAGCCTCCTCCAATTCACCACCTCGGCGCCTCTGTCCACTAAGTCGTGTGCTTATATTCGTTGCGTCACATGCTTTAGGAAGCATTTTACACCATAGACCTTCAATTTTGCTGGGGGGTTACTGGCCTGCTATAGGGGCTCCTTCAGAAAGGGTTTGTGCACAGCCTAGCTGCTCTACAAAGCTTAAGTGCATTCTGTACTCGCTGTTCACTAGTT
Organism: Thermoproteota archaeon; assembly: GCA_003661385.1. GTDB lineage: Archaea > Korarchaeota > Korarchaeia > B14-G2 > B14-G2 > B14-G2. The sequence goes on from QMWA01000003.1 coordinate 31,673, forward strand.
GCTCAAACATCCGTGGAGGAAGCCAGCTGCATCTAGGCTTTACTACAGCTATAGTTCCTAACACTGGAGTACAAGGTAACTGTTTAATACCTCTTATGGCAAACCCTCAGTGGGTGTAGAGCACCAGGTGAATATGATGAGTTCAAAGAAGGAACATGTTAACGTGGTGTTGGCAGGGCATGTCGATCATGGAAAGTCTACCATGCTAGGTAGGCTGTTCTATGACATGGGTAAGGTAAAGGATCTCCCACCAGAGGAGGAGGCAGGGTCGTTCAGGTTCGCATGGCTCTGCGACAGGCTAAAGGAAGAGAGGTCAAGAGGTCTGACGATAGACCTGTTTCACGAGGCAATAGAGACACCCCACAAGTACATCACAGTGATAGACGCACCAGGCCACGCAGACTTCATTAAGAACATGATAACAGGGGCAAGCCAAGCTGATGCAGCTATCCTAGTGATATCAGCAAAGAGGGGTGAAGGTGTCCAGGAGCAGACTCGAGAGCACGCATACCTCCTAAAGGTTCTTGGTGTGAACCAGCTGATCGTAGCCATATCTAAGATGGACACCGTAGACTACAGCAAGGAGAGGTTTGAGGAAATCAAAGAAGAGGCAATGGAGCTGCTAAGGCAGGTAGGATACCCAGTAGATAAGATACCATTCATACCAGTGTCAGGTTGGGTTGGCGACAATGTGTACAAGAGAAGCGACAAGATGCCCTGGTATGATGGGCCAACACTCTACGAGGCACTAGACACAGTGAGCACGCCGCCAAAGCCCGTCGATAAGCCCCTAAGGATACCTATACAAGATGTGTTCACCATAACTGGAGTAGGCTTAGTCCCTGTAGGTAGAGTCGTAACTGGGGTGCTAAAACCAGGCGACAAAATCATTGTGGAGCCAACTGGAGCTGTAGGAGAAGTCAGAAGCATAGAAATGCATCACAAGAGGCTAGATAAAGCTGAGCCAGGAGATAACATAGGATTTAACGTTAAGGGCATCGAAAAGAAGCTCGTGTACAGGGGCTGCGTTGTCGGTCACCCAGACAACCCGCCAACAGTAGCAGAGGAGTTCACAGCTCAAATAGTCATAACAAGACACCCAACAGCAATCTCAGTAGGGTACACGCCGGTGATACATGTCCACACAGCTCACATGGCGTCAAAGATCATAGAAATAGTAGACAAGAGAGACCCGAGAACAGGACAGGTGATAGAGAAGAACCCAAGCTTCATAAAGAAAGGTGACATTGCAATAGTGAAGTTCAGGCCAATAAGGCCTCTAGTGATCGAAAGGAGGCAAGACTTCGATCAACTGGGGAGGTTTGCCATCAGAGACATGGGAATGACCATAGGAGCAGGAATAGTCTTGGATGTGAAGAAGGTAGAGAAAAAGAGGTAGCCACCACACTCTACTTATTTGGTGACCTCGATTGGAGGCTAAAATCAGGATAGAGCTTGTCAGCACGAACTACAAGTCACTTGAGAGAGTATGTGAGGAGATAAAGGAGGTTGCCCGGAAGTCTGGTGTAAACATAATAGGCCCAATACCCTTGCCAACAAAAAGGCTCAAAATAACAACCAGAAAGAGCCCATGTGGCGAAGGAGGGAAAACATGGGACCGCTGGGAGCTAAGAATACACAAGAGGATAATAGACATACCTTCACCAGATGAGCGATTTATGAGAAGGATAATGAGCATAACAATCCCAGAGGATGTGAGGATAGCTGTTAGACTTCCATAATGCCTAGACACTTTCTATTTTCGTTGCAAGTTGCAATAGTGTTTACTCAATTGTCTAAGCAGCCGTAGATAGCCAGGTGATGCCTGTTAATAGCACTTGCTTAATGCCCTCCTCTCGGTTTAAAGGAGCGCCGGGGGTGGGATTCGAACCCACGCGGCCACAAGGCCACCGGCTCTCAAGGCCGGCCCTTTGTCCTCTCAGGCACCCCGGCGCTTACTTAAGTGGCAGATACTTGCTTGATCTAGTAGCTCCCTTTCCAGGTCTTCCATGTCTGACTATCTTTGTTGTTGGGGCAAATTCTCCTAGGTAGTGGCCTATCATCTCTGGTGTTATTGTAACTTCTATCCATTCCTTCCCGTTGTATATCTGGAATGTCATGCCGACCATCTCTGGAAGTATCGGCATGTCTCTTCTGTGTGTCCTTATTGGCTTCTGTATTCCTCTTTCTTGCATCCTCCTGATTTTCTCGAGAAGCTTTCTGTTCTCAGGGTGGAGTCCTCTCAGCAGAGACCTCCTTATCCTAGCTGGTAGTATCTTCACTAGCTCATCCATTGGCATCCTCCTTAACTCCTCTATGGTATATCCCTTGTAGGTCTGTGACACACTCATGCTATCACCTACCTGCACTCCAGCACTTTTATTCCTTTCCTCTAGGTTCTTCTTGTCTTCCTGAGCTTCTTTCCTCTGCCTGTCTTGCGGGCTGCTATGTGCCCAACTTTCTGCCCAGGTGGTGCTGTCCTCTTGACTGTTGTTGGTTTACCCGGTCTTCTATGAGATCCTCCTCCATGTGGGTGGCTGCATGGGTTCATGACGTTCCCCCTGACCACCGGCCACTTCGTGGCCTTGACCTTCATTGCATAGTACTTTGTCCCAGCCTTAAGGAAGGGCTTCTCCTTTCTACCTCCACATGCCACTACCCCAATGGTTGCTCTGCACTTTGAGGAGAGCACTTTCTCTCGTCCACTTGGAAGCCTTATCACAGTTGCGTCTTCCTTGTGTGCGACTACTGTAGCGTAGGCCCCTGCTGCCCTGACCAGCCTACCGCCATCTCCTGGCCTTAGCTCAATGTTGCAGACTAAGACTCCCTCAGGTATGTTGCCGAGAGGTAGGATGTTTCCTATCTTTAAGCCAGCCCCCTCTCCTATCTCTATTGTATCTCCTAAGAAGACGCCTTCAGGTGGTATGTAGTAGAAGATGTCGCCGTCTGGGAGCTTGACTTTAGCTAGAGGCGCTGACCTCCCTGGCTCGTGCAGGAACTCCACCACCTGAGCTTCAACCGGCTGCTGTCTGAGCTCTGCTAGCTTAAGCGTTGTGGGATACCTTGCTGGTGCTATTTTCAGGTGTTTCCTAGACCTGAAGTTTATGCCGCCTCTACCCTTCCTCTGGACAAGTATCCTCTTGCCCACACTAATCACCCTCACAATATACCTAGCCTAGTTGCTATGTCTGATGCAGAGTACTCTGGTGCTAACTTTACATAAGCTTTTTTCAAGCCTCTAGGAGTTATCAGTGTGTTGACTTTCACCACCCTTACATCGAAGGCTTCTTCAACAGCTCTCTTAATCTGGTGCTTATTAGCCCACTTAGCCACATAGAATGTTAGCTTATTCTCCTTCTCTATAAGCCTCAGAGCCTTCTCTGTAGCCAGCGGCCTTATTAATATGTCATATGGGTTTGACTTCATTCAGCTCACCTAGAGCTTTAGCACTCCATATTGTAAGCCTACCTGGTTCTCCTCCAGGTGCTAGGTGTATCACGCTCAGGCTGCTTACAGGCTCAACTTGAACCCCCGGTATGTTCCTAGCTGCCTTCCTGAGCGGGCAGTGTGGTGTAGAGACAATGAGCAAAGGCCCGCTCACACTCTTTCTCCTTCTCCCTCTCATCTTGCCTCTACCTGCCCTCTCGTGGCTCCATCTTCTCTTACACCTCTCCAGCTCCTTTTCCAGTCCAAGCTTAGCAAGAAGCTTGTAAACTACTCTGGTTCTGTCCACTTCCTCTATCTCATCCTCGACTACTATCGGCAGCTTAATTCCCTCTGGCACCCTATGCCCTCTCTTTCTAACTAGCTCCTCACTTGCTGTTGCAGCTATCGCTGAAAACCTCGCTATTCTCTTCTCTTTTCTGTTTATCCCCTCTGCTACCACTTTATCTGCCTTCGGTGGATGCGCTCTGAAGCCTCCCACGGTCATCGGTGCTCTGGCTGCTCTGCGAGACCCCCTTATCCTCGGCACTCTAGCTATGCCATACCCTGCACCAAGCGACTCGGCTGATGTCCTCTTTCCCGCATACTCGTCTACTCCCTTCGGCTGAAACTTAGCTGAGAGAGATGCTATATAAGCTCTCCTAATGATATCAAATCTCACTGGCATTTCGAATACCTGAGGTAGCTCCACTTCTCCCTTCTTCTCTCCCTCAATGGAGTAGAGCGGAACCTGTTTACTCACCTCAACCACCTACAAGTGGAGTCCATGTTATCCTGTACCTGGCCTCATAGGGGAGTGGTGAAATTCTGATTGGATATCTCATCAGCGTGAACCTCTTAACAGGTCCCGGTGTGCTTCCCTTGATGACGACGTACTGTGTCCTTATAATCCCATACTTGTGGAATCCTCCTTTTGGGGTTATATCCTCTCCATTTAGCCCTATCTCTAGTATCCTCTTGTTGTACTCTGTTCTCTTGAAGTAGCCCAGCTGCCCAGGCCTAGGAACAGTCCAGCACACCTTAGCTGGATGCCTAGAGCCTAAGCTCCCTACTTCTCTCCTCCTCTTGCCTGCCTTATGTGGAAGCCTCTTAACTCCAAACCTCTTGATCACTCCCTGGAACCCCTTGCCCTTAGTAACTGCAGTTACATCCACAAACTGTCCTTTAGTAAAGACCTCCTGGACAAAGAGTGGGTAGCCTAGTCTCTGTCTCATGTACTTTACTCTGTCACTCATGCTTCCTCCCTTAACTGGAATTTCAAGTATCTCCGGCGCCTTTTTCGGTACACCTGTCACCAGCCTTGGTAGTGTGCAGACTATAGCTCGTAGCTCCGCTATCTGATCTGCTTCGCTTTCAAGCTTATCAAACACCTTCTCAGGCAGGGCTCTTCTCAGCTCCTTGGGCACTGTTATTCTCCTGGATAGGTCTCTCATGAAGAGGTCGGGCTTGTCTCTGTAGGTTTTGAGGCTGCTTAGCAGCCTTTTGTATGTCTCATCATCTATGCTGTCTGGTAGCTTTTCCTTCTCAATCTCAAACCTTGGATTGAGGTTCATCGCTGTAGCCATGTGCTGGAGCCCATATACCGTCTTAGTGTATGCTCTAACCCCCAGTAGCATGACTGGAGGTGTCTCTATGATGGTCACTGGAGTGAATACTTCTCTGCCAAATAACGGGCTTCCTGGCCTATCCTCCACTACCATAAAGTGCATCATGCCTACTTTGTACCCTGGGAAGGCGATGAGTCGTGGTGGTCCATCGACTTCAGGCCAAGACCTAAACCTAGCTATTTCAGTAGAGGCCCTCTTCCTAGGGTAGAACTGCAGGGACCCTCTTCTAGGCATTTTCCAGCACCAGACTTCCCTATGTACCTGGTATCAAAGCTAGGAATCACCTAGCCTACCACCTATTTAAAGGCTACATCAACTTGCAGAGGCTTTGGAGCCAGCTCCCTGCACCTGCAGCTTCTTTCTTCAGGCAGCAGCTCTACCGTCCTAAGGATAAGCCTCTTAACGTTATCTATCCTCTTGGAGAAGACCTCTGCAACCTCTCCGTGGCTTAGTTCTCTCCCAGTTATTCCTGCAGCCATATTTGTGACCA